>CAZORZ010000001.1:0-6987 GCA_964582255.1 uncultured Gammaproteobacteria bacterium
AACAAATGTTT
Source organism: uncultured Gammaproteobacteria bacterium (assembly GCA_964582255.1). Classification (GTDB taxonomy): domain Bacteria; phylum Pseudomonadota; class Gammaproteobacteria; genus CAYZQE01. The sequence goes on from CAZORZ010000001.1 coordinate 12, forward strand.
AGCCGTTTTTTCAATATCAAAACGCATCGTCTGCATTTCAACATTCACCCAAGGCAGATACCAATGGCAATCCAACCCCCACATTAATCAATATGAGGTAAAAAACGCCCATCTTGAATATCAACTATCTCTCTATTTGGAACTTTTTCGGCTGATATAGCTCAAAGTTAGCCCGAGAAAGAACATTTTGAGACCTGTAAGTAGAAAAACTCCCCCACAAACAGATAACCGTACATAAAGCTGCGATTAACCCAGATACCGCAAAAACAATACAAAGCACAGTCATTAACTGCCGCTATATCTTTGAATAACTTAACTGAATCTCAAAGTGCTTCCTATTGTCTTCGCCCACCAAAACATTCTTAGTGGCAATTTGCGGCATATACTAGAGATTATCATCATAATACGCAACATTATTGTGCAGTTGTTTTTTAATTAGTTTCATTACAAATCACTCTCCACCCTACAAAACACCCGCTCATTAAATAAATCTGGGTGAGTAACAAAAGGCAAGTGGGCCGCCCCTATTAGCACGCTGACATAACACAATTGATTAATCTTTATTAAATCCTGCTCTACGGCTACTGGTACTATTTTATCTTTTTCGCCCAATATAAAATGCACTGGAACCGTGCATTTCCGCAATTCCTTACGCAAATCCATCAACTTTAAGCATTGCAAACCAAATTCCAGCACCTCGCTTGATGGTAAATCTTGCTGTGATAAAGATTTTCTAATGCTTTTAACTATTCCCTTCACCCCCTTTTGACCATGTAGCTGAAGCAACAAAAACCGCTCAATCGTTTTATCTCTATTTTGCTGCAACTGAATATTAAATTGATCCAGCACGTCAGGTCTCAATGCATTATTAAAACCAACCTTCTTAGCGAAACTCGGTGTTGAGCACACCATCGTTAATTTTGACAATTGATCTGGGTACAAATTTGCCATCCTTAGCGCGTACAAACCGCCGAGTGACCACGCAACAAGATGAGCGCCTTGAGGTATCTGCTCTCTAAGCTCGCTTACCTGCTCATCAAAAACAATGCTAGGGCTATCACCAGCATAACCAGGCAAATCCAACATTATAACATTCTCTTTGTTCAAATATTTATCTACAAAATCTTTAAAGATGTTTTTATTCATCCCCCAGCCATGTAAAAAAACTATCATTCACACTCCTCTATCATTTCTATACACTAATAAGCCCTATCCAGTTTGACTGATTTATTATTATGCTTTCACCTTTCGTTATTGGCTTATTTATCAGTAGCTATATTCTTGGCTCGATTTCTAGCGCTATCGTTCTCAGTAAATTAATGAAATTTCCCGACCCACGTAGTGCAGGGTCGCTAAACCCCGGCGCAACCAACGTCATGCGCATTGCGGGAAAAAAAGCTGCCGCCATCACCCTGCTCGGTGACATGCTCAAAGGTTTTTTACCTGTATTAATCGCTCATACCATATTCAACGACCCTTTAATTACACTACTGACCGGCTTTAGTGCTTTTATTGGCCATTGTTTTCCTGTTTTTTACCAATTCAAAGGCGGCAAAGGCGTCGCCACTGCCATTGGCGTCACTGTCGCTTTTAATTGGATAAGTGGGTTATTAGTTGTCTGCATATGGCTTATTGTCGCCAAAGGCTTCAAACTCTCATCCCTTGCTGCGCTGATAGCCTTTTCAATTCTGCCTTTCTTTACTTATTGGCAATTTAACAGCACTTCCATTAGTTTAATATTTGGGCTCATTTCCGTTATTCTCATTGCCAGGCATAAGGCGAATATCATCAGATTAATTAAAGGAATTGAATCTTAATAGATGCCAATGCAAGTCTTTATGCTCTTTTAACACAATTAAATTCAGCCTTACTGAATAGCGCTTAACAAAGTTAATTTACTTTATTTAACGCTGACTGCGCTTGATGAACATTACGCTCCATCTTCCTAACAACAGCCCCATATTTACGCTGACACCTTTCCCAATCTCGATAGGCATCACGATCAGAACCATACTTATTATAGCCAGTCGGCTCACGCCCGCAGAAGTCTCTCTGCTGCTTTTTCGCAGCCCTTAAATCCTCTTCAGCTCTTTTATGCTCATCAATTTCAGAGGCAGAGCCGACTCGTAGAGACAATGCTTTTTCTTCTGCCCAGTCGATTGCGCAGGTATATTCTGCTATTGATTTAGTGAGATTCTCCTTACGCTCATAAAAACCAGCTGATTGACTTCTAGAATAATAGGAAGAGCGGTTCGGGTTAATCTTACTTATTCGCCTAAGGTATTGGCTTAAACTATCCTGAGATCGCCTTAATGATTTTCTCCAAGACCTAATTTTATTATCTAGCTCTTGGGCGGAAGGCCTATATTTTTTTTGTTGATAACGAGGATTGGAGCTATATCTAGGTTTAGATTGAAGCTTAATATCACCGCAATAAAACCCGTCACTTCTTTCACTTGATACAACACTTGACTGCGCCCCTCTTACCTTAACAGCCTTTTTATTACCACTGGGTGGCCTTTGCCCAAAATGAACATTACCCTCATCATCTGTCCATTTAAAAATCTTCCCTGCATCAACGACAGTCGAATTCAAAATAAAGAACAACATGTAAAAAACCAATCGCTTTGTTCCGAACAAAATACACTCCAGTTACACTCCAAGTTACAAATCATAGCCGCGAAATACTAACCTTACCAACTTTTCTCGCCTTCAACAACCACTAAATCTTCTAAGCTCCAGCGCGGCAACACATCAAAAACACCTCTATCCTGCAATCCTGCCTGCAACCTTTGTGCGCCTGCATAGGCAATCATCGCTCCATTATCAGTACAATATTGCATGGGTGGGAAATACACCTCACCGCCCAAGCCCCCAAGCAATTCGGTCAATGTACTTCTTAAACGCACATTTGCACCAACACCACCTGCCACCACTAAGCGACTGTAAGTCGTTTTTGCTAATGCTCTTTTACATTTAACCTTAAGTGTTTCAGCCACTGCTATTTCAAAAGCCAAGGCAATATCGGCTTTATCTTGATCATTAATATCACCAATGCCATTTATAGTATTCAACGCAAATGTCTTCAAGCCACTAAAACTAAATTCCAAGCCTGGATGACGCACCATTGGCCGTGGGAAGACCCATCGCCCAGCCACACCCTTTTTAGCAATAGCCGCCAGCTCTGGCCCACCAGGATACGGCAGACCAAGCAACTTAGCTGTCTTATCAAACGCTTCGCCCACCGCATCATCCAATGATTCACCTAAAATTTTATATTGGCCAATGCCTTTAACGTCAACCAGCATGGTATGTCCGCCTGACACTAACAGACAGACAAAAGGAAAGTCTGGCTTATTCTCCGCCAGCATTGGCGCTAATAAATGCCCTTCCATGTGATGCACACCCAATATGGGTTTATCTAACGCCCACGCCAAACCACGAGCTACACTCGCTCCAACCAGCAAGGCTCCCATTAGCCCTGGGCCTCGGGTATACGCTATCGCATCAACATCATTTAAACCAGCGCCCTCAGTTACCTCTTTTATTAGGGCAGCAGCCTTTGCCACGTGATCACGTGATGCCAACTCAGGCACCACACCACCATATTGTCGATGCAATTCTATTTGCGAATAAAGACGCTCTATTAAAGCCCCTGTTTGCCCATCATAAAGGGCTATACCTGTTTCATCACAGGATGTTTCTATGCCTAAAATTTTCATATTTTTAATTTCATTGGTTTTTATCACCTTCAAACATTGATATTTATACTTTTATCTTTATAATTGCGCGGCTCGAATTCCGGTAGATTTTAAGTCTACCTTTTAATAACTTAGGATTTTATATATGCCATCAGTACGCGTAAAGGACAATGAGCCTTTTGACTATGCACTTCGTCGTTTTAAACGCGCTTGTGAAAAAGCAGGTGTTTTAACTGAAACTCGCAAAAGACAAACATACGAGAAGCCTACAGCAGTTCGTAAACGTAAGTCAGCTGCCGCAGTTAAAAGAAACTACAAACGTATCTCACGCGATTTTGGTTTCAGAAAACGTCTTTACTAAGCCGTTATTGCTGAAAACATGAGTCAACTTCAGGATTCAATTAAGACAGACATGGTTAAGGCCATGAAGTCTGGGGATAAATCGCGCACAGCGATCCTTCGCCTAATGATGTCTGCCTTTAAACAGATTGAAGTTGATGAACGTATTGAATTGGATGATGATCGCATCATCCTAATCATCGATAAAATGTGCAAACAGCGCAAAGAGTCGATAATTCAATTCGAAAAAGCCAATCGCGATGACCTAACAAAAATCGAACATGATGAACTGGTCATCTTACGCGAATTTCTACCTGCTGCCTTAAGCAACGAAGAAATCGACGCATTTATCAATGATGCGATTGCAAAAACAGGCGCAAGCTCCATTAAAGAAATGGGCAAGGTGATGGGGATCTTAAAACCTCAGCTCCAAGGTCGCGCTGACATGGGCTCTGTAAGCCAACAAATTAAAGCTCGCCTTAATTCATAAGCCCTCCAGCTTACTTGAGTAAGAAGGTCATGAGTAACGACGACGAGATGTTCTTATGAGTAACGTATTCCAGTTTCTAGATGTTCAGCGCGGCGACCCTACTAAAAAAGAAGCGGGGCAACGAGTACAAGAATTTGCTGAAATCTACACCAACTTTGATAAAAAAACGGTTATAGAACAAGCTGATCGCTGCCTAGAATGCGGCAATCCTTACTGTGAATGGAAATGTCCAGTACATAACTACATTCCTAATTGGTTAAAACTTGTCGCCGAAGACAATATAGATGAAGCGATAGAGCTTGCCCACAAAACCAATAGCTTACCCGAAATTTGCGGCCGCGTTTGCCCTCAAGACCGACTTTGCGAAGGAGCATGCACACTTAACACTGGTTTTGGCGCTGTCACCATCGGCTCTGTCGAAAAATATATTGCCGATATTGCTATTGCTAAAAATTGGCGCCCCGACCTCTCTCACGTTGCTAGCACGGGTAAAACAGTTGCCATTGTGGGTGCAGGCCCAGCAGGTATAGGCTGTGCCGACATATTAACGCGCAACGGGGTTAAAGCCGTGGTGTATGACAAGCATCCCGAAATTGGCGGCTTACTGACATTTGGCATTCCACAGTTCAAGCTTGATAAAGACGTGATGCAAAAACGTCGTGTATTTTTAGAAGACATTGGCATTGAATTTAAACTCAATATCGAAATTGGCAAAGATATTTCCACTGATGATCTATTAGATCAGTACGATGCAGTCTTCTTAGGCATGGGTACTTACACCTCGATGACCGGCGGTTTTCCTGGCGAAGATAAACATGGTGTCCATCCTGCTTTACCCTTTTTAATTGCCAACGTGCACAACGAAATTGACTTTGGCACCAGTGACAAACCTGCTTTCCAAGATATGAGCGGTAAAAAAGTCATTGTATTAGGAGGCGGTGACACTGCCATGGACTGCGTACGCACATCCATTAGACAAAATGCCGAATCCGTCACCTGCTTATATCGTCGTGATGAAGAAAATATGCCAGGCTCTAAAAAAGAAGTGTCTAACGCCAAAGAAGAAGGCGTACAGTTCTCTTTTAATAAACAGCCCATCGAAATTGTCGGCACAGATAAGGTTGAAGGCATTAAAGTGGTTAGCACTGAATTGGGTGAGCCTGATGAACACGGTCGTCGCAGACCACTGATTATTGAAGGCTCTGAAGAAATCATTCCTGCTGATTCAATTATTGTTGCCTTTGGTTTTCAGCCAAGCCCAGCCGACTGGTTTGGCGAAATGAATATCTCAATTGATGAGCGAGGGCGCGTTGTTGCTCCTGATTCTGACGATGCTGAGTTTGCCTTTCAAACCACCAATGAAAAAATCTTTGCGGGTGGCGATATGGTTCGAGGCTCTGATTTAGTAGTGACAGCGATTGATGAAGGCAGACGAGCTGCTGAAGGCATTTTAGATTATTTAGACGTATAAACAACGTCTTACTCCATCCTTCTCCTGCATAAGAAAAGGCAAAAGCAATAAAAAAAGGCTCTTTAATATGGCATTTCCAACATTAAAAAACGATCGTTACATACGCGCACTATTAAAACAGCCTGTAGACACAACTCCAGTGTGGATCATGCGCCAAGCGGGGCGTTATCTACCAGAATATCGAGCAATCCGCAAAGAAGCGGGTAGCTTTTTAGACCTATGTCAAAATCCTGAGCTTGCTTGTGAAGTCACCATGCAGCCTCTGCGCCGTTTTGATCTTGATGCTGCGATTCTTTTTAGTGATATTTTAACCATTCCTGATGCTATGGGCTTAGGCCTGTATTTCAGTGAAGGCGAAGGCCCTAAATTTGAGCACCCCATTCGCACTGAAGCAGATATTAAAAAGCTTTACGTGCCAGATATGTCGAAAGAGTTAGCCTATGTGACAGATGCCGTGACATTAATACGCAAAGAATTAGACGGTAAAGTCCCTTTAATTGGCTTTAGCGGAAGCCCTTGGACATTAGCAACCTATATGATTGAAGGCGGCAGCTCGAAAGACTATCGCCACGTTAAAGGCATGATGTATGACTCACCAAAATCATTACATGCCGTGCTTGATGTGATTGCTAAATCAGTGGTTGATTATCTCAATGCCCAAATCCATGCTGGTGCTCAATCAGTGATGATTTTTGATACTTGGGGTGGCGTTTTAACCCCTTCAACCTATAAAGAATTCTCATTGCAATACATGCAAAAAATTGTGGACCAACTCGACCGAAATTATGAAGGCCAAACCATTCCCGTCACCCTATTTACCAAGGGCGGCGCACAATGGTTAGAAGATATTGCCGCTACAGGTTGTGATGCTGTAGGCTTGGATTGGACAATTACCCTAGCTGAGGCAAAAGCACGTATTGGCGACAAAGTTGCCTTGCAAGGCAATATGGATCCTTGTGTTTTATACGCATCACC
>CAZORZ010000001.1:6999-18545 GCA_964582255.1 uncultured Gammaproteobacteria bacterium
AGACAACTGCAAAAGATATTATCACCGAATTTGGCACTGGTAGTGGTCACGTGTTCAATCTCGGTCATGGTATTCATCCGACAATGAATCCTGACCACTTAGGTGCTTTAGTCGATGCTGTTCATCAGTTCGGCACAGAAATTCGCCAAAAAGAATAACCGTCAGTTAATTTTAGAAGAAGAAAACTAGAATAAATTTTCGCTTTCTTCTTCAAGCTCTTCTATGGTTAAGATGGTTTCAGTAGAGCTATGATTAATGATCTCTATAATCTCATCTGGCTCATGACCTTCTCTAAAAATCTCGAACCGAGATGATTTAGTTTTAGCCGTCACTCGCTCACCCGTTAACTCATCTATGCGTACTGTCACCATATTATCGGGCTCTTCTTCAGTATTTTCAGGCATATCTTTAAAGGCAAATTTCATATAATCAATCCACATAGGTAATGCAGCTTGCCCACCCGTTTCTCTTTTACCGAGCGGCTTTTGGTCATCAAAACCCACCCAAGCACTGGTGACAACTTGATCATTAAAACCAGTAAACCAAGCATCTCGTTGATCATTTGTGGTGCCTGTTTTACCGCCAAAATCAGTTCGCCCAAGCACCTTGGCTCTTACAGCCGTGCCACGCCTAACCACTTCGCGCATAATTGAACGCATGATATAAGCATTTTGCTTGCTAATTGCACGCGGCGCATATTCCTCTATTGGAGTTTCTTCAACATTAGATTCATCCTGCGAACCCTCATTTGCGATCACTACATCAACGTCGTTAGACAGCTGTAACTTAGCTTTTAAACATCCTTCGCAGACTATTAAAGGTTTGGTTTCTTTTACCGTATTACCCTTACCATCAGTGACACGTGACAACAGGTGTGGCGTTACTAAAAACCCACCATTAGCAAACACAGCATAACCTCGCACAATTTCTAAAGGTGAAAAAGAGCCGCTACCCAACGATAAAGATAAGTCGTACGGCATGTCTTTTTTGTTAAAGCCAAATTTTTGTGCATAACGTATTGCGCGCTTTAACCCTACTGCTCGTAGCACTCTAATAGACACTAAATTTCGCGATTTCACCAATGCTTCTCTTAACCGCGTCGGACCAAACACTCTGCCAGAATAGTTTTCGGGGCGCCAAGATGCCTCCAATAATTCATCATCAAACACCACAGGCGCATCATTAACCAATGTCGATGCAGTAAAACCATACTCTAAAGCCGACGAATAGATAAAAGGCTTAAAAGTTGATCCAGGCTGCCTCTTAGCTTGAGAAACACGATTAAATTTACTATTAAAAAAGTCAAAACCTCCCACCATCGCATGAATAGCACCGCTATCGGCAGCAATAGAAACTAAGGCGCCCTCAGCACCTGGAATTGAAGCTAACAGCCAATCTTCACCTCTTTTCTCAACCCAAATCACATTACCAACAGCAAGAACATCCGCTGCTTGTTTCACTTTTTTACCAACCTTATTTTCATTGATATAGGGTTCAGCCCAAGCTAAACCCTTGGCAAAATCAATGATGGCTTCTTCGCCCTCAGGCAAATAAAGAGAAACACCATTTTCCAGTATTTCTTTAACCACAGCTTGCTGTAAATTACCCACATTGCGTTTTTTCACTAAGCCTTGCTCAAACGGATCTGTTTCGAGTAATGCCGCATCTATATGATCTGCTATCCCTCTATAACCATGACGTCGATCATAATCAAGCAATGCTATACGCAAAGCCTGATTGGCTTTTTTCTGTAAATCGCCATCTATGGTGGTATAGGCATTCAAACCTAATTTATAAATGTCATCGCCGAATTCCTTATACAAATCAGACCGTACCAATTCCGTGACATAGCGCGCGTCGGCAACAACAAAAGCACGATGCAACTTGGCGCTAACAGGTTCATTTATTGCATCCTGATACACCTCATCAGAAATATATTTCAAATAACTCATTCTATTCAAAATATGATCGCGTCGTATTAATGAGCGCTGAGGATTAGTAATTGGATTATAGCGAGACGGTGCTTTTGGTAACCCCGCAATCATCGCCGCTTGTGCAATCGTTAATTCATCTAATGACTTACCGTAATAAATTTGAGCCGCTGCGACTACGCCATACGAACGATGCCCTAAAAATATTTTATTAAAATACAGCTCCAGAATTTTTTCTTTACTGATTTCTCTTTCAATTTTTAATGCCAATAATATTTCACTTAATTTCCTTGTATATGTTTTCTCTTTAGTTAGATAAAAATTACGCGCCACCTGCATTGTAATGGTTGAACCGCCACGCATTTTTTGACCTGTCGTCACCAACGCATAAACAGCAGCGCCTAATGCGAAAGGGTCAACGCCCGCATGATTCCAAAACTGATCATCTTCAGCCGCTAAAAATGCATTAATTAATTTTTCAGGGAACTCATCAAAATTTACTGGGATTCGCCTATGCACTCCATATTCAGCTAACAACTCTTCATTACGGTCATAGATACGCAATGGCACTTGAAAACTGGTGTCCTCTAAATTATCTATTGATGGAAGCTTTGGAGCAACGACGGAATAGATATATAAGGCCGCAATTAAGCCTATAAACAAACCAAAAAACATTAAACTTGATATTATTTTTACTATCTTTATCATGGGCTTACGCTATTTATATAAACAATCACATTAAAAAGTATCGACAATCTAATTTTGTTAAACTAGACTTAGCTCAGATTCTATAGAATTTTAACTATTATAACCATTTAGCGGACGAACTTAATGCTAAATACTAACAGAATCTAACATTACAATTTTTTATGAGGGAATACCGTGTTTTTAACACAGAAAAAGCCAGCACTTATTGGACTCGATATTAGCTCTACGTCTGTAAAGCTATTAGAGCTGAGCAAAAAAGGGAATGCATATCAAATCGAAGCGATTGCGGTTGAGCCTTTGCCGGCTAATTCTGTGGTTGAAAAAAATGTCGTTGAAATCGAAGCTGTTGGCGAAAGTATAAAGCGCGCTATCGCCAAATCTAAAACAAAATCCAAACATTGTGCTGTTGCTGTTTCAGGCTCATCCGTCATTACCAAAAAAATTACCATGCCTGCCAGCCTTACCGAAGATGAGATGGAAGGACAAATCGAGTTAGAAGCCGATCAATATATTCCCTATCCACTTGAAGAAGTCAATTTAGACTTTCAAGTCCTTGGCGAGTCCGCACATAACCCCGAAACTGTCGACGTGCTATTATCGGCCTGTCGATCTGAAAATATTGATGCGCGCATTGCGGCTGTCGAATTAGGTGGCCTAACCGCAAAAATTGTTGACATCGAAGCCTACACCATTGAAACGGCTTATACTGCTCTAGCACAAAGCCTACCTGACGAAGGCATGGATCAGACTGTCGCGATCATAGATATCGGCGCAACAATGACGTCCTTAAACATCATTAAAAATCACGGGCTGCTTTATACTCGTGAACAAAATTTTGGCGGAAAACAGCTCACTGAAGAAATTATGCGGCGCTATGGCTTATCCTATGAAGAAGCTGGATTAGCTAAACGCCAAGGTGGATTGCCCGATAATTACGGCCCTGAAGTACTCGACCCTTTCAAGGATACGACCGCACAACAAGTCAGTCGTTTTTTGCAGTTTTTTTATTCAGCCGATAATAACACTAATACTATTGATTATTTATTACTAGCTGGCGGCTCATCAAGTTTAGAGGGGCTTGCTGAAATTACCGAATCTCAAATTTCCATCCCAACCAGCATAGCCAACCCTTTTGCCTCTATGAGCACGCGTAGCAAACTCAATAAGGCCAACATTGAATCTGAAAGCAGTTCTTTTTTAATAGCCGCAGGACTCGCTATTCGGGGAATTGAACACCTATGACTCATATTAACCTTTTACCTTGGCGCGAAGAATTACGTCAAGAGCGCAAAAAGCAATTTGTTACGCTCGTTTCCTTAGCAGTGGCATTGATGCTCTCCATTTTAGGCGCCATCCATTTCCAAATAAGTGGCACCATTAATTATCACAACAGTCGCAATGCTTATATTCAAAAAGAAATTAACTTAGTAACGTCTCAAATAACAGAAATTAGTGAACTCCAAAAAGTACGTAAAAGTCTAATCGAACGCATGGAGGTTATCCAAGATTTGCAGAGTAGTCGTCCCTCCATTGTACATTTGTTTAGCGAACTGGTCCGCACAGTTCCTAATGGTGTTTTTCTTAAAGAGCTGAAGCAAAGAGAAGGGCTACTCAATATCAAAGGCGAAGCCGAATCAAACACTCGTGTCTCTGCTTACATGCGAAAACTTAATGATTCTGCATGGCTAAAAGATCCAGATCTAGAAATCATATCCATTACCGACAAAAAGATACGTCGAGTCAGCTCTTTTACCTTAAATGTAAAACAGACATCACCTTCTGAAGCTAACGAAGAGGAGAACATCTAATGGATATGGAAGAACTCCAGCATCATCTAGACTTTAATAATATAGGCAATGCGCCTGTCGCTGTTAAAACTGGCGCCATCGCCACTCTGTGTATCTTTATTTTAGCTGCTGGACTATGGTTCGGCGCAAAAGCACAACTAGAAACTCTAGACAAAATAAAAGCGCAAGAAATCACTCTTTTAAGTGAATTTAAAATTAAAGCAAATCAAGCTGCCAAGCTTGATCTTTATAAAGAACAACTTGATGATATGAAAGCCACTTTCGGCGCATTACTCAGACAACTTCCAGAAAAAACTGATGTCGAATCTTTAATTGTTGATGTCTCTCAAACAGCTCTGGCAAACGGATTAGAAGTTAAGAAATTTCAACCTAGTGGGGAAGTCAAAAAAGGTTTTTATGCCGAATTACCCATTTCTTTACAGGTAACAGGCACATTTCATGAGCTTGCATCTTTTATTTCGGGTGTTGCCGCCCTACCTCGCATTGTCACCATTCATGACATGCAGCTCATTCCTAAAATCGAAAAACATGACCCTGGTAAAGCGCCTTCAAGCTCCTCTATTCAAAAGCTTAAAATGATTTCGACTGCAAAAACATACCGCTATCTTGCTGAGGATGATCAGTAATGAATCTATTTAATAGCTCCTTTATAAAAACCACATTTCTTTGCCTAGCAACATTAGGTCTAACTGCATGTGAAAAAGACATGTCAGATTTAGTCACGCAGATCAACAACATCAAAACTCTACCTGCAGGGCGTATCGAAGCAATTCCCGAATTCATCCCATACCAAAATTTTGAATACACGGCTCAAAACCTGCGGGACCCTTTTGTTCTTTCAAATACCAATTTCCTAGAAGATACAAAAGCAATCATTGCTCAAATCACCAGCGGCTTAAAGCCTGACATCGACCGTATAAAGGAGTCTCTCGAAAATTTCCCGTTGGACACCCTGCGATTCAAAGGTACCGTCACAACCGTTGAAGGCACCAAATGGGCATTGATTTTTGCCCCAGACAACACCATTCATCGTGTTATAGAAGGCTATCATATAGGTCAAAATCACGGCAGGATTTTTTCTATAGACGACGACAAAATCAATTTAACTGAAATAGTGCCTGATGGCTTAGGTAACTTTATTGAGCGAGAAGCCGCTTTGGCTCTCATCAATTGACATCAATGGATGCAACAATGAAAAAAAACTCAAACTCAAACTCAATCTATTATGGCGACCAGCATGAATTTTCTTAAAAAAATCGGCTCAAGAATTATTGCTTTATTTGTTTTAAGCCTTATTCCAATAACCTCTGTTTACGCTAATAATTTAATTGATTTAGACTATTCAGTTCTGGCTGGAAATGCAGTTAAATTAGAATTTAAATTTGACTCAGCTGCACAAACACCCCGCACTTTTAACATTGATGAGCCCGCACGAATTGCCATAGACTTTTTAGGCACTAACAACAAATTAAAACAACGTAATTTACAAATTGGTATCGGTTCAATTCAAAGTATCACCACAGCCTCTGCCAATAACAGAACACGTGTTGTATTAAATTTAATTCGTTCCACTGAATACTCCACTCATGTTGAAGGCAATAGCGTTATCATCACTTTGAGCGGAAACATTGATTCATTACCCGTGCTCACTGCTACTTCCGACGAAGATACTCAGATTGACTTTACTGCAACATCAAATAATGCTGATTCTACTAAAGGCGTTACCAATATTGATTTTAAACGTGGCCCTAATGGCGAAGGCCGCATTGTTATCAACCTCACAAATACTTCAGTTTCTACAGATGTGTGGCGTGAAGGTGACGATATTAATGTTGAATTTTTAAATGCTCAACTCCCCGAAGAGTTACAACGCAGAATGGATGTCAGTGATTTTGCAACGCCCATTTCTTTCATCGATACCATTCAAGATGGCTCAAACATTAAAATGAGCATTAAATCTAATGGCCAATTTGATCATTTAGCCTATCAAACAGATAATATTTACACCATTGAAGTGCAAAAGATATCAAAAGAGGAAGAAGAGAAAAGCCGTAAAGAAAAATTTGGCTACACCGGAGAACGCTTATCGCTAAACTTTCAAGATATAGAAGTCAGATCAGTTTTACAGCTTCTCGCTGATTTTACGTCTCTCAATCTTGTTGTCAGCGACTCTGTCACCGGTAACCTAACACTGCGCCTTAAAAATGTACCTTGGGATCAAGCCATGGACATTATATTAAAGACCAAAGGTTTGGCACAAAGAAAATCAGGTAATGTTATTTTAGTTGCTCCCACGGATGAAATTGCTGCTCGTGAAAAGTTAGAGCTGGAATCATTAAGACAAGTTGAAGAACTTGAGGCTCTGCGCACAGAATTTATTCGTGTAAACTATGCCAAGGCCAACGAAATGGCCCAGCTTTTAAATTTAAAAGACAACGAGATCCTTTCTCCTAGAGGCTCGGTGAGTGTAGATGAACGTACTAACACCATTATTGTTAAAGATACTAACGACAGTTTGCTTAATGTCCGTAGACTCTTAGATGAGCTAGACATTCCCATTAGACAGGTCTTAATTGAATCCAGAATAGTCATAGCAAGTGACGATTTCAGTAAAGAACTTGGTGTTCGATTTGGTATTAGCGGTGACTCACTTGGCACCAACACAACAGGTATGGGCATCTCTACCGCAGGCACGTTGAATGGCACGACTCAGTTACAAGACGGCTCAATTTCAACTAATCAGTTAGGTATCGATGGGCTGAATGTCAACTTGCCGCTACAAAACCCCGCAGGTACTTTTGCTCTTGCACTAGCAAAACTTCCACTTGGAACGCTACTTGAAATGGAATTATCTGCCGCTCAAATAGAAGGTCGAGGCGAAGTTGTATCCAGTCCTAGAATCATCACTTCAAACTCACACACTGCAAAAATTGAACAAGGCGTTGAAATTCCTTATTTAGAAATCTCTGATGGCACAGCAACACTAAGTTTTAGAAAGGCAGTTTTAAAACTAGAAGTGACCCCACAAATCACCCCTGACGACCGTATTATTATGGACTTAAGCGTACATAAAGACTCTCAAGGCGCGACCGTTTCTTACGGCGATTCTTTATCTGCACCCTCTATTGACACGCGTAATATCGAAACTCAGGTGTTAGTCGACAATGGCCAAACTGTTGTGCTTGGAGGCATTCATGAAACCACACAATCAACACAAGTCACGCGCGTTCCCTTTTTTAGTGATCTGCCATTAATTGGGCGGTTATTCCGATCCACCCAAAAAGTAGATGACAGGTCTGAACTGCTCATTTTTGTGACACCTAAAATACTAACCAACGGCAATATTTCCGTACGCTAAATTAATCCCTAAAAATGCACTGACCAACGGTACATTTTGGTAATATACTCAGTATGAGTAAAACAAATATTATTCTCATTGGCCCCATGGGCTCGGGAAAATCAACCATTGGTCTTTTGCTGGCTAAAAAATTGCGCCGTGATTTTATTGACAGCGATAACTATATCGAAGAAAAAACAGGTGTCGATATCCCCCGAATCTTTGACGTTGAGGGAGAAGAAGGTTTTCGTCAAAGAGAAACATGTGCTCTAAACGAGTTATCCGAACTTAACAACATTATATTAGCAACGGGTGGCGGCTCGGTTATCAAGCCAGAAAACCAACATATTATCAACGCAACTGGCTTTGTGGTTTTTTTAGACACCTCTATCCAACAGCAAATGTCTCGCCTTAAAAAGGATAAAAAAAGACCTCTATTACAAACACCGAACCCACGTCAACGCTTAGAAGAACTATTAACGCAACGAAAACCGATCTATCAAGAACTGGCTGATTTCACCATAAAAACAGATCATAAATACGCTAAAATAATCTTAAATGAAATCATTAAGCACCTCCCAAATTATATTCATCATTAACCCACACTCATGAAATTATTACACACCTTAAATGTCGATCTAGGCGATCGAAGTTATCCTATCTATATTGGTCAGCAGCTTCTTGCTAGCGCAGAATTTTTACCTAAACACATCAAAGGTAATAGCGTTGTCGTTGTTTCAAATACGACGGTTGCTCCACTCTATTTAGATAAAATAGAAACAGTTCTTAACAACATCAATATACGCTATGACACCGTTATTTTAGACGATGGTGAGCAATATAAAACAATGGACAGTGTCTACAAAATTATCGACTGCCTACTCTCCAATCGCCACGATAGGAAAACCACCCTCATCGCTTTAGGTGGTGGTGTGGTTGGAGATATAACTGGATTCTCAGCTGCTATTTACCAACGCGGTATTAATTTCATACAAATTCCAACGACCTTGCTCTCTCAGGTCGATTCATCTGTCGGCGGCAAAACTGGCGTCAATCATCCTAATGGAAAAAATATGATTGGTGCTTTTTATCAACCAGAGTGCGTCATAGCAGACATATCAACCTTTGATACTCTACCTAAAAGAGAAATCTCCGCAGGCCTAGCTGAAGTCATCAAATACGGTCTAATTTATGATGAAACTTTCCATAACTGGTTAGAGACACATATTTCACAGCTAGTGGCTAACAATCCACAGTTCATGGCCAAGGCCGTTTTACGATCATGTGAAATCAAAGCAGAAGTCGTTGCGATTGATGAAAAAGAACAGGGCTTAAGAGCCATATTAAACCTTGGGCACACTTTCGGGCACGCCATTGAAGCCGCTATGGGCTATGGCAACTGGCTGCATGGAGAAGCTGTATCTGTCGGCATGATCATGGCTTGTGATTTATCACATCGCTTAGGTTGGCTTGATGAATCCGTCACCCAACGTACCATTAAACTACTCAAAGAATCTGGCTTACCCATTAAAGCCCCAAAAGAAATGACCATAGAGAAATATATGAATGCCATGTCTATTGATAAAAAAGTCGACAATGGCACCATCAATATTGTTCTGCTAACGGCACTTGGTAAAGCCGTCATCACCGCTGATTACAGCGCCACCCAGCTCGAAACAACCCTAAAAAACGGTTAAACATATCTAGGTTAAATCGTATAAATAATCCCATATTTATGCCTCAAACCATTAGTTTGCATTCTAAATCATCAATAACCTACATGATTTAGATGTAAATAATCGACATAAAACAACGTAAAATATTGAAAAACAGAGCAATACGCACGTATAATGCTCAGCCTTTTTGGGTTCGACCAAGTACACATGCGTTTGGTCGATACGACAATTTACTGAATTCTGGTTTTACTTATGAGCAATCCAAAAAACTTAACTGGTTTATACCAAGCTAATTTCGAAAAAGACAGCTGTGGCTTTGGCTTAATCGCCAACATTGACGACAAAGCTAGCCACTGGTTAATCGAAACGTCTATTAGCGCCTTAGCACGCCTCACCCACCGTGGCGCCATTGCCGCCGATGGTAAAACAGGTGATGGTTGCGGCTTACTGATTAAAAAACCGGATTCATTCTTACGCTCAGAAGCCAAAAACCTAGGTTTAAAACTTGATAACAATTATGGCTTAGGCATGTTTTTCATGTCTCAAGACAAAACAGTCATCGCCAGCAATAAAGCATTAATCGAACAAAAAATTAATGCTCAAGGCATTAAGTTCATCGGTTGGAGAACCGTACCCACAGACAACAAAGCCTGTGGCGAAGAAGCGCTTAAAAGTGAACCTGCTATTTTTCAAGCCTTTATTAATGGCGGCGATATGGCCGATGCTGATTTCGAACGCTCGTTATTTATCGCTCGTAGAACGATTGAGAAATCAGTTAAAGACGACGCTTTTTATGTACCCAGCATGTCGTCCAAAGTTCTTTCTTATAAAGGCTTAGTTATGCCTGAGTATTTGCCTCAGTATTACTTAGACCTCAGCAACGAAAAAATGGAAACCGCTATCTGCGTCTTTCATCAGCGTTTCTCGACCAATACATGGCCCGAATGGAAACTAGCGCAACCGTTTAGATACCTCGCGCATAATGGTGAAATTAATACCATTCAAGCCAACCGTAACTGGGCCAATGCCCGTGCGACTAAATTCCAAAGCGATTTAATCCCTGACATGGCTGAAATTCAGCCATTAGTTAATATGACCGGCTCTGACTCAAGCTCAATGGACAACATGCTGGACGTATTATTATCGGGTGGCATGGATGTATTCCGTGCCATGCGCCTATTAGTACCGCCAGCTTGGCAAAATGTAGACCATATGGATGCTGACTTAACCGCATTTTATGAATACAACTCAATGCACATGGAGCCTTGGGATGGCCCTGCTGGCATCGTATTAACGGAAGGCCGCCATGCGTGCTGCGTGATGGATAGAAATGGCCTACGCCCAGCGCGTTGGGTAATGACTAAAGACCGCCACATCACTTTGGCTTCTGAAATTGGTGTCTGGGATTACAAACCAGAAGATGTTGTTGCGAAAGGCCGTCTAAAGCCTGGTGAAATGTTTGCCATTGATACTGAAAACCACAAAATTTTGCTATCAGAAGAAATTAATAACGATTTAAAAAGTCGTCAACCCTATGCCGAATGGATTCAACAGGGTTTAAAGCATCTATCTGCTGTCCCTGCAAAAGCTGTGCTGTCAGACGAATCAATGGATGACCTAACACTCAGCCGTTACCAAAAATTATTTCAAGTCAGCTTTGAAGAACGCGACCAAGTATTACGTGTATTAGCAGAAGATGGCCAAGAAGCGACAGGCTCTATGGGCGACGACACCCCCTTACCTGTTTTATCAGCAAAAATTCGTTCGTTATACGACAGTTTTCGCCAGCAATTTGCACAGGTCACCAATCCACCGATTGACCCTATTCGCGAAAGCATCGTTATGTCACTTGAAACTTGCTTTGGCCGTGAGCAAAACCTATTTAAAGAAGGTGCCGATCATGCCAACCGCTTAGTGGTTAGCTCGCCTATTTTATCAGATCAAAAATTTCATGACCTAATGGGCCAAGCGGGCACAAAGTACGCCACCCACCACATCAGCATGAGCTACGACCCAGGCGCTCAAACACTCGAGCAAGCCATTACTGCTATTGCAACCGAAGCGGCTCAAGCCATTAGTGATGGCA
>CAZORZ010000001.1:18563-24778 GCA_964582255.1 uncultured Gammaproteobacteria bacterium
ATTATTGTATTAACTGACCATTCCATTCCACAAAACGAAATCACCGTGCATGCGGCCTTAGCCACTGGTGCAGTACATCAAAAACTATGCAAAACAGGCCAGCGCTGTGATGCCAATATAGTCGTTAAAACTGGCTCCACGCGCGATTCCCACCACATGGCCGTGTTATTAGGCTTTGGTGCAACGGCTATCTATCCTTACCTTGCCTATGCAAGCTTGCTCGACATGGTGAAATCGGGTGAAATCAAAGATATTAAATGCTCACGTATCGGCGCCAATTATCGTAAAGGCATTAATAAAGGCTTATTCAAAATTATGTCTAAAATGGGCATATGTACTGTTGCTAGCTATCGCGGCTCACAGTTATTTGAAATTGTTGGCCTACATAAAGATGTTGCTAATTTATGTTTCACTGGCACCACCTGCCGTATTGATGGCATTGGTTTTGAAGACATTGAAATTGACCAGAAAAAACTAAACAAACTCGCATGGAACCCACGTAAGACCATCGACCAAGGTGGCTTATTAAAATATGTACACAATGGTGAATACCACGCCTATAACCCAGACGTGGTGCACACGCTACAAGCCGCTGTTAATAGCGGAGACTATGCCCAATGGAAAAAACACACCGACCTCATCAATAGCCGACCAACAACCGCTATTCGTGACATGCTCAAGTTAAAAGATGCCACTGCCATCAACCTAGACGATGTCGAAAGTGAAAAATCCATTCTCAGTCGTTTTGATTCTGCTGGCATGTCTTTAGGTGCACTATCACCAGAAGCTCATGAAACGCTAGCTCAAGCCATGAATCAACTTGGCGGACGTTCAAATTCAGGTGAAGGCGGCGAAGCTACGTACCGTTATGGCACTGATAAAATGTCTAAAATCAAGCAAGTGGCATCGGGGCGTTTTGGCGTAACACCGCATTATTTGGTGAATGCCGAAGTGCTGCAAATTAAAATAGCTCAAGGGGCAAAACCCGGTGAAGGTGGACAACTGCCCGGTAAAAAAGTCAATCAACTGATTGCTACTTTGCGCAACTCAAAGCCAGGGGTCACTTTAATTTCTCCCCCACCGCATCATGATATTTATTCGATTGAAGATTTAGCACAGCTTATTTTCGATCTAAAACAAGTCAATCCCAACGCCCTTGTCTCAGTTAAATTAGTGGCCGAAGCTGGCGTTGGTACCATTGCCGCAGGTGTTGCGAAGGCCTATGCCGACCTCATCACCATCTCCGGCTATGACGGTGGCACAGGTGCTAGCCCTTTAACATCGGTTAAGTACGCAGGCTCTCCTTGGGAACTAGGACTCACCGAAACTCATCAAGTACTACGTGCTAACAATTTACGCGACAAGGTTCGGATACAAACTGATGGCGGCTTAAAAACTGGTTTAGACGTGATTAAAGCGGCTATTTTTGGCGCAGAAAGTTTTGGTTTTGGTACTGGCCCCATGATTGCTATGGGCTGTAAATTCTTACGTATTTGCCATCTCAATAATTGCGCCACAGGTATCGCCACCCAAAACTCAGTATTACGTGATATTCACTTTGTTGGCAACACCGAAAAAGTGAAAAATTATTTCCGCTTTATCGCTAAAGAGGTGCGTGAAATTTTAGCTCAACTGGGCATTAGCTCAATGGCAGAGCTGATTGGACGCACTGATTTGTTAGAAATGATTGATACTGAATCTAGCCGTAAAAGTAAACTCAACTTGTCACCGTTATTATCCGATGCCAATGTTGATAAAGCGGTGCCTCAATTTTGCACCCAGCCTAAAAACGTGCCGTTTGATAAGGCCGAATTAGCTGAAAAAATGGTCGCTGATTGTATTGATGCCATTACCAACAGCACTGGTGGTGAATTTAATTACGAGGTAAAAAACATTCACCGCTCAATGGGCGCTCGCTTATCAGGTGAAATTGCCAAGGTTCATGGTAATCACGGCATGAATGATCATCCCATCACTCTTAACCTAAGTGGTAGCGCAGGCCAAAGCTTAGGCGTATGGAATGCAGGCGGACTCGACATCAACCTTAAGGGCGATGCCAACGACTATGTCTGTAAAGGCATGGCTGGCGGCACCATCAGCATTGCACCGCCCACAGGCAGCACCTTTAAATCACATGAAACCACCATTATGGGCAACACTTGTCTTTATGGTGCGACAGGTGGCACACTTTACGCCGCAGGCTTAGCTGGCGAGCGTTTTGGCGTGCGAAATTCTGGTGCAATTGCCGTCGTTGATGGCATTGGCGATCATGGTTGCGAATATATGACTGGCGGCATCATCACTGTCCTAGGTCAAACAGGGGTTAATTTTGGTGCGGGTATGACCGGTGGCTTCGCGTACATATTTGACCGCGACAAAGGTTTTGTCGATAGAATCAACCATGAATTAGTTGACATTCACCGCATTTCGGGTGAAAAAATGGAGATTTACCGCAACCATTTATTAGGCCAAATAGAAGCCTATGTAGCGGCTACAGGCAGCGAATGGGGACAGCAAATAATTAATGAATTTAACAAATACGTGCGCCAATTTTGGTTAGTTAAACCTAAAGCAGCGGAGCTTAATTCGTTGTTAGACACCTTACAAAAAGAAGTGGCCTAATCGCTTAAGCCCCTCAAGCATTGAGAGGGGCTTAAGCCAAGCTAAAAAATATAATGTCCCTATGGCAGGAAAAATCCCAAAATATTTTATCGATGACTTAATCAATCGCATTGATATCATCGACATAATTGATGCTCGTGTTCCCCTTAAAAAAAAGGGTCGCGACTACCAGGCCTGCTGCCCATTCCATAACGAAAAAACACCCTCTTTTACCGTCAGCCAAACTAAGCAGTTTTATTATTGCTTTGGCTGTGGTGCGAAAGGCAATTCGATTGGTTTTTTAATGGAATACGATCATATGGAATTCGTTGAAGCCATTGAAACATTAGCGGGCTCAATTTCCCTTGAAATTCCGAGAGAAGAAAGCAATTCAGACTCTAACTACATTCCAAAACCCAAAGATAATTTTGAGTCTCAATATCAAACTCTGGAACAATGCTCGCTGTTTTATCAACACGCTCTACAACAAAATCCAATTGCCCAACAATACACCCAGCAACGCCATATTAGTGACAACACCATCAAGCGCTTTGGCATTGGTTATGCCCCTAAAGAATGGCAGAGCATTCCTGGAGACAAAGCCCTGTTATTAAAAACAGGCATGAGCATTGAAAATGATAATGGACACAGTTATGACCGTTTTCGTCATCGGCTCATGTTCCCAATTCGCAATCGAAAAGGTAATACCATCGGATTTGGTGGGCGCATTATTGACCCTGAAGATAACCCTAAATACCTGAATTCACCTGAAACAGACCTGTTTCATAAAGGCGAAGAGATTTACGGCCTATTCGAAATGCGTCAATCTGAAAGAAACATAGAGTTTATTCTCGTCACCGAAGGCTATATGGATGTAGTCGCCCTGTCTGAGCATGGTATCAATTGTGCCGTAGCGACGTTGGGCACCGCCATTAACAGCACTCAGATTGAAACTTTATTTCGCACCTGCAAAACTGTCGTTTTTTGTTTTGATGGCGATAATGCAGGTAAAAAGGCTGCGTCACGAGCGTTAGAAAATAGTTTTATCAATTTAAAGCAAGGACGCATCGCTAAATTTCTATTCTTACCTGATGGCGAAGATCCCGATACCTTCATACAACAATTTGGTAAAGATTCTTTTATCGAACAAACAAATAATGCCCGCACGCTCAGTGAATACCTATTTCAATCACTGTTGTCACGCCACAACGTAAAAACAGCTGAAGGGCGGGCACAGCTACTTGATGAACTTCGCCCTCACTTTCAAAAGATTCCTTTGCAAAGCTTCAAAGATCAAATTTTAGGGATGTTAGAGGATAAGTTGCATATGAAATTAGATGATCGCTTACTCAACACCATGGGTATCGAGCCTCGATTAGCCAACCAAACGCGACATAAAGTCATAGATCAGCAATGGTCAAACAGCCGTTTAGCGATTAATTTATTACTGCAAAATCCAAGCTTAGCAATTAACTGCAACCCTAATTACCAATGGATAGAATCTCAAATTCCAGGCGTTGCTTTATTACTCGAAATCATTGATGCCATTCATGAAGACCCCGACACCAGCTCAAGCAATTTGCTGCAACACTTTAATGAACACCAACACAGTGAGCATCTGTATAAACTCGCCATCATGCACCCACCGCAAAGTGAACAACAAGAATCGGCCGCATCAATGCTTAAGGATTGCTTAATGAGCATTCAGCAAGAGTTCTCAAAAAAACGCATTCAACAACTCATTGCCAAAGCGTCATCTGGAACTGATCTCAGCGAAACAGAGCAAAAGGAAATAACCCTGCACTTTAATCATAAAAAATAGCTAATTAACTTGGAAAAAACCAGCGTACCCTTATATACTAGCGAGTTCCCTTTTCACGTTTTATCTGTATCTACTTGAGGCACCATGGATCAAAATCAACAATCGCGTTTGAAAGACCTAATCAGCAAAGGAAAAGAGCAAGGCTTCCTCACTTACGCTGAAGTCAACGACCATTTACCCGAAGGGATTGTTGATCCAGAACAGATAGAAGACATTATTCGCATGATTAATGACATGGGTATAAAAGTCCATGAAACGGCACCATCAGAAGATTCGGGTGGCATTCTTAACGATGCCGAATCAGAACCCGATGAAGATGCCGTAGAAGAAGCCACTCAAGCACTTGCTTCTTTAGATAAAGAATTTGGGCGCACCACTGACCCTGTGCGTATGTATATGCGCGAAATGGGTACGGTAGAATTACTCACACGTGAAGGCGAAATTAAAATCGCGCGCCGTATTGAAGAAGGCTTAAATCAAGCCCTTACTGCACTTGCGCGTTTTCCTAACACCATGATGCTGGTTGTCGAAAAATATCAGAAAGTACGTGATGAAGAAGCAAAATTAACCGATATCGTTGTGAGTTATGTCGACCCTAACGAAGATCCAAACGCGATCCCCATGCCTGCTCCACCAAAAAATCTTGAAGATGACGATGAGGATGAAGAAGAAGTGGATACTGGGCCAGATCCAGAAGAAGCAGAAAAACGCTTCAGCCAAATTGAAGAGATTGTTAAAAAAGCTAAAAAACAGCTAGATGCTGGCGAATGTGACAAAGGTAAAAAGACCATTGAAGATGCGGTTGTTATTTTAATGGAAATTAAATTATTGCCTGCCTTTATTATTGTGCTCACCAACGAACTGAAAGCCGTTGTGAAAAAGATAAGAGACAATGAGCGCAACATTTTAAATTACTGTGTGCGTTATGCAAAAATGCCTCGTAAAACATTTATCGAATCATTTAAAGGCAATGAAACCGATCAACAATTCTTAGAACAGCACCTAATAGGAAAGCCTTATTCAGAGGCCCTTGGCGAGCATAAAGAAGATATCAGTCGTCATTTAAGACGTTTAAAAAGTGTTGAAAAAACAACTCAGATAAAGATTAACGACATTAAAGAAATCAATCGTAAAATGTCTATCGGAGAAGCCAAAGCTCGCCGCGCTAAAAAGGATATGATTGAAGCCAACTTACGCTTAGTTATTTCCATCGCTAAAAAATATACCAATCGCGGTTTGCAATTTTTAGATCTCATTCAAGAAGGCAATATCGGCTTAATGAAAGCGGTGGATAAATTCGAATATCGTCGTGGTTACAAATTTTCAACCTACGCCACGTGGTGGATTCGTCAAGCAATCACTCGTTCGATTGCTGACCAAGCGCGCACCATTCGTATTCCTGTGCACATGATTGAAACTATCAATAAACTAAATCGTGTTTCAAGACAAATTTTACAGGAAAAAGGCAGAGAAGCAACGCCGGAAGAACTCTCAGAGCGTATGGAAATGCCAGAGGATAAAGTCCGCAAGGTATTAAAAATAGCGAAAGAGCCTATTTCAATGGAAACACCGATTGGTGATGACGAAGATTCGCATCTGGGCGATTTTATCGAAGACCAGAATATTGATTCGCCGATAGACTCCGCTTCAATGGAAGGCCTGAGGGAGGCCACCCAGGGCGTACTGTCCGGGCTCACGCCAAGAGAGGCAAAGGTCCTGCGCATGCGCTTCGGTATTGATATGAATACCGACCATACCCTGGAAGAAGTCGGCAAGCAGTTCGATGTTACCC
>CAZORZ010000002.1:0-20679 GCA_964582255.1 uncultured Gammaproteobacteria bacterium
GTATATTCTTTATTCTTATCCATGGGGCTAATCTTAGGCTATCCGCATTCTCTGTCAATATGTTCTGTCGATCCAAGTATGAATTAAATTCTAGTAAAATTGAATTATACTATTCACACACTTTTCATTTGCGACTAAAATCAGACTATGAGTCATTTTGATACCCTTTTACCAGACTATGCGAGCATACAGCTTTGCCTCGATAAATTATCTGCAACCATCGACTGCGCGGAAGCACATGGCTCGTTATGCGGCATTCTGATTGACAATCGAGACTCAGCCGAATGGCTTTCCAGCATTCTCAGCGAAACACCTGCTAACAATGATTTATTAGCCACTGAACACATCAATCAACTCATTGCTCTTTATCATTGCAGTAAACAACAACTTAATGACTCTGCTTTATCTTTTCAGCTACTCTTGCCTACCGATGATATTGATCTGAATAATCGCTTAGAGTCTTTATCGCATTGGTGCCAAGGTTTTTTGTATGGCATTGGTACTATCTCTAAAATCGATGAAAAAACCATGCACCCCGATGTTAAGGAGTTTATGACTGACCTACTGAGTATCACCCAAGTCGAGTTAGATGGCAGTGAAAATGAAGAAACCGAGCAAAGTTTGGTCGAAATCATTGAATATATCCGCATGGGTGTTATTTATTTGAATGATATTCTCAATCCCGTGCTTAATAACCCCGAGCTAAATTCACGTAAACACTAATGAGCACTCCTCAATGAAAACAACCGAATTTAAACGTCGCCGCGCCCAATTAATGAAAATGATTGGCGCTGGTTCTATCGCCATCGTTTCATCATCCAGCGAGAAAAGCCGCAACAGTGACGTGACTTTCCCCTTTCGCCAAGACAGTGATTTTTTATACCTAACTGGCTTTAACGAACCTCAAGCCGTTTTAATATTGATCCCTGGGCGTCAACATGGCGAAACGATTTTATTTTGTCGCGAAAAAGACCCTAAAACAGAAACTTGGCATGGCCGCATGGCAGGGCAAGAAGGTGCCATCAATGATTTTGGTGCCGACGATTCATTTCCGATTGAAGATATTGATGATATTTTACCCGGTTTATTAGAAGCATCGGAGAAGGTTTATCACATCATGGGCCGTTATCCTGATTTTGATCAGCGCCTTATTGCTTGGGTTAATGATTTAAAACGCAGTGCACGCTCTGGCTCTAATGTACCGAAAGAATTTGTCGCACTTGACCACCTATTACACGATATGCGCCTGTTCAAAAGCAGTCAAGAAATCAAGCTGATGCGTGAATCGGCTAAAATCAGTATGGCCGCTCATAGACGTGCCATGAAAACCACCGCACCAGGTAAATTTGAATTTGAAATTGAGGCCGAATTCGCCCATCAATATCGTTGTCATGGTGCCGAACACGCCTATCCACCTATTGTCGGCGGTGGTGCCAACGGCTGCATTTTGCATTACACCGAAAACAATGCAAAATTAAAAAATAATCAACTATTACTGATCGACTCTGGCTGTGAAGTTGATGGCTATGCCGCCGATATTACGCGCACCTTTCCCATCAATGGAAAATACAGCAAAGCACAAAAAGAACTCTACAATATCGTTTTAACGGCACAAAAAGCCGCTTTTAGTAAAATTAAACCCGGTAATCATTGGAACGACCCACACGATGCCGCCGTGTACGAAATTACTAAAGGCCTCATAGCGCTTAAGCTACTTAAAGGCAAGATAGAAACGCTGATCGAAAAAAAGGCCTATCAAACCTTCTATATGCACAAAACAGGGCATTGGCTGGGCTTGGATGTGCATGATGTGGGTGACTACAAAGTGGGTGGCCTGTGGCGTTTATTAGAGCCTGGCATGGTATTGACGGTAGAGCCTGGTATTTATATTCCTGCTGACACAAAGGATGTACCAAAAAAATATTGGGATATAGGCATCCGTATTGAAGATGACGTTTTAGTCACCAAAACTGGTTGTGATGTATTAACGGGTGATTTAGTCACTGATCCTGATGCTATCGAACAATTAATGGCTTCTTAAGAAGAATCTGGCGAATAATGAGTAAAAAAACAAACCAGTATGACATTGCCATTATTGGCTCAGGCATCGTAGGACTTCTTTCAGCACTCACCTTGGCTCGCAAAGGCTTTAATGTTGTGCTCACCGACGCTTATAAAATAAGCATCAATAGCGATGAGATAGATCCGTTAAATGTACGTTCTATTGCTTTATCTTTAT
The DNA here is from genome assembly GCA_964582255.1 of uncultured Gammaproteobacteria bacterium. Lineage (GTDB taxonomy): Bacteria > Pseudomonadota > Gammaproteobacteria > CAYZQE01. The sequence continues at coordinate 2,240 of CAZORZ010000002.1, forward strand.
CCTCAAAACAAATTCTACAGTCCTTTGGCTTTTGGCAGGGCTTACAACCGTATTGCCAGCCTATCTTGGACATTCAAGTGTCTAGCCAAGGGCATTGGGGCGTTACTCGACTGAATCACCTGCAACAACAATGTGATGCATTAGGTTATGTGGTAGAAAGCCATCATTTAACCAATGCCTTAACCCGTAACATTGAATCCGTTAAAAACATAACGCTCATTGACGAAGCCTCATGCGAAGCATTTGACAATAATGACAATGGCTGTCACATATCCCTCAACAAAAACAATAAAACACTCAAATTAGAAGTAAAATTAGGCCTAATATGTGATGGTGCAAATTCTAAAACCCGTGATATGGCAGGCTTTAGCAGTACATCAACCGATTATCAGCAAATGGCCATTGCCGCTCACGTCAGTGGCAAGCACACCCAAAACAGCATTGCATACGAGCGTTTTACCCCTGAAGGCCCTATGGCCATGTTGCCGTTAACGGATGGTCGCTATGGTTTAGTTTGGACTAACTCAATTGATCGTAGCAAACAGCTCATGGCGATGAATGAAGATGAATTTTTATCCGCATTACATCAAGATTTTGGCTTTCGCTTAGGTCGTATCGAAAAAATTGGCACGAGAATAACCTTTCCGCTGCATAGAATCATCAGCAAAAAACTCAGTCACAACCGCTGTGTGGTTCTGGGTAATAGCGCACATAATTTACATCCTGTTGCAGGGCAGAGCTTAAACCTTGCCATTCGTGATATTGCTCATCTTAATGACTTTTTAACATCGTTTGATGACCTAGAGCAAACTCTAGGCAACTATCAGGCTTTAAGACAAAAAGACCATGACCAAGTCATTCAACTGGGCGATACCTTAATTACTTTATTCTCTAATAACGTACCCATTTTAAACCATGTTCGCTCAGCTGGATTAGCTTTCATGGACGTTTTACCCACATTAAAAAATGACTTTGCTTGGCGCGGCATGGGTTTTGCTCAAAGCGCAGCCTCGGCACAGCGTGGTACCCATGAATAACCACTATGACATTATCATTGTTGGCGCAGGCATGGTGGGAGCGAGTGCTGCTTTAGCCCTAGCAAAGCATGGCCACCGTATTGCCATCATCGAAAACAATAGCGAACAGACTTTCGACATTAAGCAAGATCATGACCTCAGAGTCTCAGCCATTAGCCCAAGCTCAGAGAAGCTCCTTTCAAACCTAGGGATTTGGCCTTTAATTAAAGCGCAACGCTCTTGTGCTTATCATAAAATGACCGTTTGGGACGAAAACAGCGCAGGTGAATTACATTTTGATGCTGCCAACCAAGCACATAGCCACTTGGGACATATCATTGAAAACAAGCTCATCACCTACGCCTTACATCAACAATTAAAACACCATGATCTGATCACTGTTTATTGGCAAGACAGCGTTCAAAAAATAGATGAAGACTTAAATCTCGTTCATACTGTTTTAACATCAAAAAACACGTTGACTGCAAAACTATTCATTGCTGCTGATGGTAAATTTTCATCCAGTCGTGATTTATTAAACATTCCAGTTATTTCGCACAGTTATCAACAAAAAGCCATTGTTGCTAATGTCACCACCGAGTTACCTCATCAGCATACCGCATGGCAACGCTTTTTAAGCACGGGGCCACTTGCCTTTTTGCCATTAAGTAATGGTCAAAGTTCCATTGTTTGGAGTTGCGACAATGATTTGGCCGACCATTTAATGGCTTTAACTGACGCTGAATTTTGCTCACAACTTAATCAAGCCTTCGAATTGAAACTCGGTACTAACAACAATGTGAGCCAACGAGCTAGCTTCCCTCTTAGCTGGCAATATGCTGACCAAACAGTTAAAAACCGCTGTGTATTAATTGGCGATGCTGCGCACAGCATTCACCCCCTCGCAGGGCAAGGGGTAAACTTAGGTTTTTCAGACGTGCAATTAATCAGTAATTTGCTTCATAAAAACAGCCTAGAAAAACCCAAAAAATGTTTACGCAGATTCGAACGTCAGCGCAAACATGACACCGCCATTAGCCTTCATAGCATGACCGGCATCAACGCGACATTTAGTAACCACAGCCGTCTCTCACAACAAATTCGTGGCTGGGGCATGAATGCTATCAATAGCCAACTTAGTTTAAAGCGCAGCATCATTCAACGCGCTCAATAAATAACGCTATACCCACGGAGACAGAAAAAGAATTTATCCGTTACACCCTTGAGTTCATGTAACCTTTTGAATCGGTGAGTTCTACAATTATGTTTGGTGGGCTTAGGGATTTCTCGATGGGCTTATGTTTGGCGTAATTGACGACAATGTTTTATTTATAAAGTCCGATAAGCTGACTGAAAAAATTTAACCTGAACGACTATCAAACTCCTGACGAAGCATTAGAAAATAGCGCTAAAATGAAACACTGGGCTATTACTGCCTTTGCTGTTGCGTTGAAAACTACTGCTATAAACCGTAAAAAAAACCAAAATTTTAAGAATTTAAAGCCTGCTTCGTATATCTATTAAGGGGTGGCCTATATATTTTTGTGTCAAAAAGTGAAAAAATAGCAATATTGAGCAAGTTTTCAGCCGCAGTATTTTGTGGCGACTGCTTTAATATTTTAAACATAGGTGATTTTATGACACGTCCAAAGGTTCCAGAAGGAAAGACACATTTACTAACAACACGTCAAAAAGAAATTAAAGAAGGCGCATTTCATGTTGGCTATGACACAATCTGGGAAGATTTTCAAAAAGAAGTTAAATACCAGACGCCTAAGAAGCCATAGGCTTTTCTGTTGTGCTAGTTTGCTGTGCACAAGTATGCACAGCCTAAATGTGACTCAAAAGAGAAGCATTTAACTGCCTAAAACGGCATATTCACTTCGTCAGGCAAAAGCTCTGCTTTCTGCCTGTCAGTGATCTCCCTTGATAACACACCTTCAAATGACTTATAAATTCTCTCAAAAACATCCTTTCAAAGGTTCTCAAGAATTTGAAATCATAGGCGACGTCATAAACCTTCGCTTAAAAAAACCCTTTAAAGATGAACGAATAAAAACAGTCATGCTAGCTATGATTGACCCTAAACCGGTCATCAATAAGTCAATTCTAGAATTTCATAGCCGCGTTCCATGCAACCCACTATTAGCTTTATTCATCAATAAACCTAATAAGCAAGAATTTGATGCTTTTGTGGCTAAGGTGATAGCGCAAGCAACTCATGAATACAATGACTTTACTGGGCTAAAAAATTAGCTGTTAAATTATTTACGCCAAAACTCAGGGGTAAATAACACCAATAAGGTAAATATCTCTAAGCGTCCGAGTAACATCGCAAAGCTTAACACCCACTTAGAAAAATCATTAATACTGGCATAATTTAAGCTGACTTCACCCAACCCTGGGCCTAAGTTATTTAAGCATGCCGCCACCGCAGAAAATGCCGTCACTTGATCTAAGCCTGATGCCATGAGCAATAAAACCATGATCACCAAAAGTGCGAAATAAGCTGCAAAAAACCCCCAAACGGCTTCAACAACCTTGTCTGGCATCGCTTTCTTACCTATTTTTACCGCAAATTGAGCACTCGGATGGATCAAGCGTTTAAGCTCTCGCACGCCCTGTTTAAACAATAATAAGACGCGAATTACTTTCATACCGCCGCCTGTCGAACCTGCACAGCCACCCATAAAACTTAAATACAATAATAAGATAGGCAAAAAACTAGGCCAAAAATAATATTCTGTGGTGGTAAAACCTGTGGTAGTGCCTATTGACACGACATGAAAAACACCTTCAAAAAAGGCTTCGGAAAAGGTGTCAAACGTTGTTGTGGTATAAAGGTAAGACACCGTCACCACGCTGACTAAAAACATCAGTAAGATATAGGTTTTAAATTCGGAGTCTCTAACGTAAACCATTAGACTGCGGTTTTTAACCACACTAAAATGCAAAGCAAAATTAATGCCGCCCAACAGCATGAAGACCACGGCAATCATTTCAATTAATTCACTATCGAAATAACCAATGCTCGCATCATGGGTAGAAAAACCACCAATAGCCACCGTTGAAAAGGCGTGACTTATCGCATCAAAAAAACTCATCCCTGCCGCCCAATAGGCCAACAAACAGGCGACGGTTAAGCCTAAATAGACAAGCCATAGCATTTTCGCCGTGCTGGTAATTCTCGGTGTTAATTTATTATCCTTAATCGGCCCTGGTGTCTCAGCGCGATACAATTGCATACCGCCCACACCCAACATGGGTAAGATGGCAACCGCTAATACCACTATGCCCATGCCACCAAGCCATTGTAATTGTTGGCGATAAAACAATAGTGAATGAGGTAAATCATCTAAACCAGTAAGAATAGTTGCACCCGTGGTGGTTAAGCCTGAAATAGACTCAAAAATGGCATCCGTGGCTGAAATCGAACCTCCTGCCCCAGAAAGATAAATCGGCAAGCCACCGACAACGCCTAACACACACCAAAAAATAACCACCACCATAAAGCCATCGCGTAGACGCAGTTCTTTTTTTTGCTTATGCACTGGAAGGTATAACAAAAACCCTACGACTAAAATTAATGCAAAGGACTCTAAAAATGGGGCTATTGCTCCATCTTGATAGATAACACCGACTAAGGCAGGAGGCAGTAAGGTCGTGCTAAAAACCATTAGCAACAGACCTAAAATTCGTTGGATCACTAGGAATTGCATATGTTAGATCGGCATATTAGAAGAAAGTGGGTGCTAAATGGAACAATGCTTCTACTTGTTGAATTTTTCGTTTATCGGTTAAAAATAAAATAACATGATCATCTGACTGAATAACAACATCGTGATGAGCGATAATTACCTCATCACCTCGCACAATGGCACCGATGGAAACACCTTCAGGTAACTTCAACTCATCGATAGAGCGCCCAACGACTTTAGAGACCTTTTCATCGCCATGGGCAATGGCCTCAATCGCTTCAGCTGCGCCTCGCCTTAGTGCATGTACGGCAACAACATCTCCCTTGCGAATATGAGCTAACATCGCTCCCATGGTGACGGTATGAGGTGAAATGGCAATATCAATTAAACTGCTTTCAACCAAATCAACGTAAGCTGGGCGATTTATTAGCGACATCACTTTACGTGCGCCTAGTTTTTTTGCCAGCATAGCCGATAATATGTTGGCTTCATCATCATTCGTTACCGCGCAAAAAACATCCATTGATTCGATATTTTCTTCTATCAACAAATCTGGGTCTGCCGCATCGCCTAATAATACAATGGCTGAATCCAACTCTTCTGACAACTGCTGCGCACGCTGCTTATTGGTTTCAATTATTTTTACTTGGTAGTCTTTTTCTAAAATTTTGGCTAGAGTGCCGCCAATATGGCCGCCACCTGCCAGCAATACACGTTTAATTGGCTTATCTAACTTACGCAACTCGCCTATCACCGTCGGGATATGTTTACGCGCCGCTAGAAAAAAGACTTCGTCGTCAGCCTCGATAACTCGATGTGCATCTGGCTCTATGGATTGCCCGTGCCTAAAAATAGCGGCCACACGCATGTCGACACCGGGGATATGCTGTCGAATAGTTTGCAATTCGTGCCCTACTAATAATCCACCATAATAAGCCTTAACGGCAACCAACTGCACCTTACCGAAGGCAAAATCCAGCACTTGTAGCGCACTGGGGTGCTCGATGAGGTGATGAATATAATCAGTCACTAATCCTTCTGGGCTAATCATCACATCCACAGGAATAGATTCTTTCGAGAACAGTTCAGGGCGATTAATATAATCTTGCGATCTAATGCGGGCTATTTTCTTTGGCGTATTGAATATGCTCTGAGCCACTTGACATGCGGTCATGTTAACTTCGTCACTATTGGTCAAGGCAATGACCATATCTGCATCTTCTGCTCCTGCATTTTCCAACACCGACGGATGGGATGCGCCCCCACACACGGTACGAATATCTAAGTGATCTTGTAAGTCAGATAAAATTTGCTGATTAACATCTACAACCGTGACATTGTTATGCTCTTCTTTTGCTAATTCAGTCGCAACTGAAGCACCCACCTGACCCGCACCGAGTATTATGATATTCATTTTTTATTTTGTCTTGATTCCTAAGGCCTTAATTTTTCGATATAAATAGGTTCTTTCTTGACCTGATCGACGAGCCAATTCAGACATATTCCCCGAGCTTTCTTCTAATTGTAGCTGTAAATATTGACGTTCGAACAGTTCTCTCGATGTTTTTAAATCCTTGTCTAAATCGATCATAAATACGTGCTCAGGATTATCGACACTCCCCTCCGTTCGACGCTCAATAATTTGCATCAAAGGCGTAATTTCAGCAACTTCTATATCAAGCTTACTATTACTAGTAAGCAACTTACGAATTAAAGCCTTTAATTCGGATAAATTACCCCTCCAATCATGGTTACGCAACATATTCTGCGTTGCCACATTAAAATGACGATAAGGTAAGTCTTCTGTATCGCTGATCCAGTTTGCGTAATATTCTAATAGCTCAGGAACATCTTCATTATGTTCATTGAGTGTCGGGATAATAATTGGAAATCGCCAACTATCCCTTAAGTTAGGGTAATCACTTAATCTATTAGAAAACTGTGCGTATTCAAATTTAGTGGCTAACACAAACTTTATATTTTTATTCTGCTTAGACAGCTCGTTCTCCATAAAAAAATCTGAGATTTGTTTCATTTGGGCATTCGAAAAATCAGTAAAATCCGACACAAAAAACACACAGTTATTGTCATAGATGGTGGGAAGATGAAAGTTTCCTGACGTCACCCACTCTAATTTTTTTATCCCTGGCGAACAATGCGCCACATGGCATGCCAACACATGCTTGCCAACTCCGCTGTCACCATAAACAAAAATAGGATGATCTGATGCCGCCGCTTTTTCAACCTCAGCTCTTAACGACTTCATTCGCTCACTTGACCCAGTCAATTGTTCGAATCGCTTAGCGTCAGCTTCTAGTAATGAAGCAGTAGAATGACTCTTTAAATTATTACTCACCGTAGACAGTAACTTTGCCATTGAAATTGGCTTTTCCAAAAAATCTTGAGCACCAAATTTGGTCGCCTCCATGGCTGTTTCTACTGTGCCATGACCCGACATCATAACTACTGAACTATGCGAGTCGGGCTGAATTTTCCATTCTTTTAGCAACGTAATTCCATCAATGTCAGGCATCCAAATATCCAACAAGACAAGGTCAGGGACAAAATTAAAAAACTCTTGACGAGCTGACTGCCCATTTTCGGCAACGACAACCTCATAGCCCTCATCATCCAAAATATCTTTTAATAAATGACGAATATCAGGCTCATCATCAACGACTAAAATTTTATGACTCATAACTCACCTCTTTCACTGGAAAGCGTATATAAAAACTGGCTCCTTGCTCAGTGTTATTCTCAGCCCACACTAAGCCACCATGTTCTTCTACAATCTTTTTTACAATTGCCAAACCTAAACCAGTACCACTTGTTTTTGTGGTGATATACGGCTCGAAAATTTGATCAATTATCTCATTATTAAGGCCTTTGCCATTATCCTTAATCTTAATATCTATATATTGACCGCCAAGGCTAAAATGAGAGTGGCTGACAATCTCAACACTCGCCTTAAACTCATGTGATTCGACGGCATTTTTAATCAAATTATGCAATACCTGTCGAATTCGAACGGCATCACCCCGTATTGAAGGCAAATCTGTGTCTAAATTGAATTCGAAATGTTTAGCTTGCGGCTCATATAACGCAACCACATTTTCAATCATATTATTCAAGTCTATCTCGCCATCACTCATGTCGGATGAACGCGCATAGTCAGTGAAACTATTCACCATAATTTTCATAGCATCAACTTGCTGCACAATAGTATCGGTGTATCTGTTTAATAATTCTTTTTCGACTGTATCCAATACTGGCTCTAATTTACGTTTTAAGCGCTCGGCAGATAACTGAATCGGCGTCAGTGGATTTTTAATCTCATGCGCTAATCGTCGCGCCATTTCACTCCATGCGGTATTTTTTTGCGCTTGAATCAAATCAGTTAGATCATCAATAACAATAACATGGCCGGGTAAATCAGCATTTTCTAATTCAAAGGCCGCGCCCCTAAGTTGCAAAACTTTACGCCCACTTTTTCCGTAAAAGTTGATTTCACGTTGCCATGATTCTTGTTTATTCTCCATCTGAGTCGACATTTCCGTTAATAATGGCTGCATAAAGGGCTGTTGTTCAATAACTTCGTCAATCGAACAGTCGTGGCACTGGGTCATATCAAGGCCTAAAATAATACCCGCAGATGAATTAGCCTTTTTAATGTGCATCTGATGGTCAAAAGTTAAGACACCCGAGGAAATATGCTCTAAAACAGACTCTAAGTAGACTCTTTGCACTTCTTCTAAAATCTGAGTTTCTTCAATCAATTGCCTAGAGCGCGAGATTTTACGCGTCATGGTATTAAATGATTTCAGTAAAAAACCCAATTCATCCGAGCCTGATAAGGGTAACTGCATTTCATAATTACCTGCAGCTACAGCTTTAGTACCTTCCACTAAATCATTGAGCGGAGCTACTAATTTTTTAGCGGCTATAAATGCAACCCAAATGGCTGACAACACACTCAACAGCCAAATAACCGATAGCGCTAAGCTAAAGCTATTTTTTAGCGGCTCGCGTAACACGGCTAATTCTTTGTATTTCTCAAATGCCTCTTGCACCCCATTGCTCAACTCATTAATTTGATCTGTTAATGGAAAAAAAGCATGTAATTGCCACGCCTTAGTGGTTGCAGTATTAGCTAATATAGGCACGATGACCCGAATTTGTAAATTAAGATCTTCAATAGTATCTAAAGCCAAGTAGTGGTTCCCTAAAGGCAGCTCACCGACATCCGGAAATGACAGTGCTATGGGCAGCTCTCCAGAGTTATCGCTGCTTGAGGCAATAATTGCCTTATTCGAGCCAATTAATGTAAGTTCATTAATACTCAAATTTGTTCGCACATCATTAAGATAAACGATTAATAAATTTTCAGAAATGCCAGCAATATTGTCCGCGATGTTTTGCGTTTTTTTCAAAGCGTCCCGTTTTCGCACATCTAATGCACTTTTGCTCAATTGCAATGAATCTTCGAGTGCCTGTTCAATGCCCACGTCAAACCAACTATCGATACTACGGTGGATAAATGTTAGTGAAAAATAATACACAATACTGACCGGGATAATGGTCAACACGCCGAATATAAGCAACATCCTAGCCGTCAGTCGCGACCCAACTTTTTTCAAGCGATACTGAACAATTAGTTTAAATAAATTATAGAAGATCAATAGCAGCAGAGAAATAACCGCAAAAACATTAAAAAATACCAGCCAAGCATAGTACTTTTCAAACACGGCACTGTTCGATGTCGCATCACTAATAGAATACAATGAAATAATAAGTATGAGCACTAGGCCTACGATAGATGCTGAATTACGTAAGGTACTATTCATACAAAGCCCACTCTTTCCAATCGCTGCTTAAATCCCTGTTGCCGCCCAACCTTTGGCGCACTTCGATCACTTTAATACCGACCTCATTTGCTGCTCGTACCACTGTGGTTAAAACCCCAAACAACAATAAACAACATAAAGGTCGATAAAAACTAAACATCTTGTTTATATAATTTTGCGTAATAAAAACCATCTTTACCATGTGTCGATGGTAATACCTGAAGCCCTCTTGGTCTTTTCTCTGCCCAATCAAAGCAAGGAATATCAATTTCAACACAATCGCTTTGCTGTGTAACAAACGCGTCAATTTGCAGTTCATTCTCTTGTTTAAATATTGAACAGGTGCAGTACAATAATTCACCACCTGATTTTAATAACGGCCAAAGCGCATTTAACATAGCTCCTTGAATAGCTACTAGCTCCGCAACATCGGCTTCTCGTCGTAAAATTTTAATATCTGGGTGGCGACGTATAATACCGCTAGCAGAGCACGGCGCATCAACTAAAATACGGTCAAACTGCTGACCATCAAACCATGTATTTGGCTCAATCGCATCAGCACATATCAGCTTAACTTGATGACCTAAACGAGTCATATTTTCCTTTAATCGCTCAATGCGTTTAGGCTCTTTTTCTATTGCCACAATATCTAACTGCGTGGCAAGCTCAGCGATATGAGACGTTTTACCGCCGGGTGCTGCACATGCGTCTAACACGCGCATACCTGGTGCCACATTCAACAGTTGCGACGCCATTTGCGCCGAACCATCTTGCACATAAAATTCACCCTGATTAAAACCGGGCAATTCAACCACATTTTGTGCTTGAGCTAAGGTAACATTTTGCGCTAAGTGCTGGTCTAGCTGATAATCAACATCTATCGCATCTAGCTGCTTTATAAAACTCACTTTAGTGGTTTTCTGGGTGTTGATACGCAGTGAAATAGCTGCTTTTTCATTTGAATGTTGAAATATTAAAGGTGCTTGCTCTGGCCAATCTTGCTTTATTTTTTCGCGCATCCAATCACTAAAAGATGCCTGATGATATGGTTTTGACGATTCATCCAATTCGGTTTTTGAAAACTTTCTTAACAGCGCATTAACCAAGCCTTTAGCCCATTTTTTGCGTATTTTATTAACCAAATTAACTGTCTCATGCACTGCCGCATGGTCGCTGGTTTGCATAAATTGCAATTGATACATACCTAAATAGACAATCAACACCACGTCGGTATCTTTTTTTCTTAACGGTTTTTTTAATAACGCTTTAGAAGCATGTTCAAAATAATAAAACCAACGGCAAACACCAAACACCATTTCACGAATGAGTGCAGAATGCGCGTGTTGATTGAGTTGAGGCTGTAATTCGGCTAAGGAACGTCCTTTGCAAACGATATCGATCAAACAACCTAATGCCGCCTCTCTGGCATCCGTTTTATTAGCCCAGTTTGAATTCATCAAACAACTCTCCAGACCAGTTTTTTGAGTGCGCTAAATCCTTTGCATATAACCGTTTTTTGCCCGGTATTTGTATCTGTTCAATTAACATTGAGCCTTCCCCACACGCAACTAACAGTCCATCTTGGTCATGCTTAATAACCTGACCCGGTGTTTTATGCTGAACAGCTAAAGGTTTCGCACGATGTATTTTAATCGCTTGGCCATTTTTCATAGCAACACTACCCGGCCAAGGATAAAAAGCCCTTATCCTTCTATCAATTTCGCTGGCAGGTAGCGCCCAATTAATATGTCCTTCAGATTTTATTAGTTTTTTTGCATAGCAACTTTGGCTATCGTTTTGAGCGATCGGAGATAAAGTATTATTTTCTACATGATCCAGAATTTTACTTATCTTCGCCGCGCCCAAGATCATTAATTCATCATGCAATGACTCCGCCGTCGTTTGCATTGTAATGGGCAAAGACTGAGTTAATAGCATAGCGCCTGTATCTAGCCCCTCATCCATTTGCATAATAGTGACACCCGTCGCTGCATCACCTGCCTCAATAGCACGTTGAATAGGAGCCGCGCCGCGCCAGCGTGGCAATAACGATGCGTGAATATTAATGCAGCCAAAACGAAATGCTTCCAACACTGCTTTAGGCAAAATAAGTCCGTAGGCGGTCACCACCATGACATCAGCATTTAACGCCTTTAATTGCTCTAATTGTTCGTCAGTTTTTAATGTCGCAGGCTGAAATACGGGGAAGCCCTGCTGCAAAGCGAACTCTTTAACTGGGCTAGGGGTTAATTTTTTACCTCGCCCAGCTGGGCGGTCAGGTTGCGTATAAACCGCTACAACTTGATGTGATGATTGCTCAATAGCCTGTAAAGCAGCCACAGAAAACTCAGGTGTGCCCGCATAGATAACCTTTAAACTCATAGCGCTAACTGATAATCCCTTGTTTCTTTTGCTTTTCTAATTTCTTTTGAATGCGCGTTCTTTTTAACGATGATAAATAATCGACAAATAATTTACCTTCTAAATGATCCATCTCGTGCTGAATACAAACTGCCTTAATGCCTTCTGCTTCGAATTCAATAGCTTCTCCACGTTCATTTTTGGCTTTTACCGTAATTTTTTCAAAGCGCTTAACCACCTCATAAAATCCAGGTATCGACAAACAGCCTTCATCACCCTCTTCTTCACCCACAGCACCAACAATAACAGGGTTAATTAAGCATAATGGGCTATCCTTATTTTCAGACACATCCATGACTAACAGACGCTTTCGCACATTCACTTGCGTAGCAGCTAATCCTATTCCAGGAGCCTCGTACATAGTTTCAAACATATCCGCCACAAATGTCTGTAATGACTTGTTAAACTCAGTCACTTCATAGGCTTTAAGGCGTAAGCGCTTATCGGGAAAATGTAAAATATTTAATAACGACATAAATAAACTTCAAAAGATTGATTAAGTTTTTGCTCCAAGCGCATGATTATACTAGAATCTTAGCGTCACATTTACTGAAATATCATCTACAATACAATAATTATAGACATTTCGATAAAAATGACTCTTTAAAATATACTACAGGTCAATAAAAACAATAGGATTGTTATGTTTCAGATTAAAAAAATTACCTCAATGCAAATCGCATCCATTCTGTTTGTTTTTTTATTAAGCGGTTGTGCCAACAAACAAATCATTCACAATTCAGAGCCTGTAACTAAAAAGCAACAAGCGCCGATGGGTAATGTAAAAGCTCAACTCACTGAACAGGCGCCACGCGAACGTATTGTTTATGAACCTGAAAGCCCCGAGCTTTACACCGTACAAAAAGGCGATACATTATGGGATATTTCAAGTCACTTCTTACGTGACCCTTGGTTATGGCCTGAAATTTGGTACAAGAACCCACAAATAGACAATCCGCACCTCATTTATCCTGGCGACCAACTCGCCATTATTTATGTCGGTGGTCAGAAGCGCGTACAACTCATCAAACGCGGCGATGTGTTTGAGCAAACCAAAGGCTTAAAAATTGTTAAGCTGTCTCCGCGTATTCATTCGCAACCGCTCGACTCAAGCATCCCAAGCATTCCTATTGAATCTATTCGCCACTTATTATCACGCCCTATTTTAATAAATGAGCAAGAACTTGCTGACTCTGCTTATTTACTGTCCAGTGTTGACCAGCATTTAGCCAATAGTACTGGTGATGTTATTTACGTTCGTGGCATTGACCCCGATAGCTCGCAAGGCAAGTACCATTTATTTCGCCCTAACAAACCCATCAAAGATCCTATCACTAATGAAACATATGGTTATGAAGCTTTATATTTAGGCGAAGCTAAAATATTAAGACATGGTGACCCTGCTACTTTGCGCATTACCAATGCAACGCGCGAAATTTTACGCGATGATCGACTAATCCCTATTAATAACTTCGTCATAGAGCGCGATATCTTTCCTAAACCGCCGAATGAAGATATTGATGGCCGTGTTTTATCTATTATTGATGGCATTTCTCAAGTCGGTCAATACCACACCATCGCCATTAACCTAGGAACTCGAGATAATATTACGGTCGGCCATTTAATCCAAATCAATCACGTTGGAAAGGTCATTCGTGACCACAACGAAGCAGACCCTAATTTTTTAATCAAATTACCTGACGAGCGCTCTGCCATGGCCATTGTCATTAAAAGTTATGAAAAAATGAGTTTCGCTCTCATCCTCGAGGCAACAATTCCTGTTAAAGTGGGCGACTTAATCGTAAAACCATAAGCTTAAGATCTCTAAGGGTGTTCTGAATAAATCATAATTGATCCAGAGCATCCTTAGCACGGACGCCAAAATATGACTAACTTTGTGGATAGTGAAGAACAACTTAGGCAACTCATTACCCTCAACCACTGCCAAGGCATTGGTCCCATTAGCTATTTTAAATTACTCAATTACTTCGATAACAATGCCGCTCTAATTTTTCAAGCGGCTCATCAATCTTTAACTGAACTTGGGCTCACCGAGCGTCAAATCAACGGCATTAATAACGCATCATGGGCGCGCACTGACAAAATTATTGAATGGGCTCAAGAGTCACAACATCATATTGTTTCAAGTTTTAACACTGACTACCCAGCCTTATTACAAGAGCTTGACGATAAACCCCCAATCCTTTATTTATCTGGCAATGCAGAGCTGTTAAATTCACCTCAAATTGCCATTGTAGGCAGCCGAACGGCAACCCCATCTGGCATTCAGACCGCACGAGAGTTTGCTGCCTATCTAGCCAAAAACGGTATCACCATCACGAGCGGCATGGCATTAGGTATTGATACCGCCAGCCATCAAGGCGCGCTAAATGTAGATGGCAACACGATTGCCGTGACCGGCACAGGGTTAGACCGCATTTATCCGTCTAGGAACAAAGCCTTGGCCTATGACATTTTTGAAAAGGGCTTATTGATCTCCGAGTTTGCTCTTGGCGTTAATCCAAGCAAAGCTAATTTCCCCAAAAGAAACCGCTTAATTAGTGGCTTGAGCCTTGGTACCTTAGTAGTTGAAGCCACCGAAAAAAGCGGCTCACTGATTACTGCGTATAAAGCGCTGGAACAAGGCAGAGAAGTTTTTGCCATACCAAGCTCCATTCACAACCCCCACGCTAAAGGCTGTCATCAACTCATTAAAAATGGCGCTAAACTGGTAGATCAAGCCAGTGATATCATTGAAGAGCTGTCAAGTTTACTCGGCTACATGGCTGATCTTGAAAAGCCATTGAACAACCCCATTAATAATACCGAACAATTAGACGATGAATACACCCATTTACTCGATAAAATGGGCTATGATCCAATCAGCATTGATGAAATTGTTTATACAAGCGGCTTGACCATTGATAAAGTATCCTCCATGCTATTAATCCTAGAGCTCAAAGATCATATTAATACTGCGCCCGGCGGTCTATACGTCAGGACATCCACGAGGTTTTCATGAAAGAAAATGTAATTGACGTACTCATGTATATTTTTTCCAGTTATGTCGATTCTGATGATATTTTACCCGAAGATAGAGCCAGTATTGACGCCGATCTAATCGAAGCCGGCTTTGAAAATGAATGCATTGATAAGGCCTTTGAATGGCTAGACGGTCTTGCCTTAAGCGATAGTGCCACTGCCCTTAATCAATCTGATAAAGCCTTTCGAGTATTTTCTGAAGAAGAATTAAACAACCTAGATAAAAAAGCTAGGAGCCTGCTAGTTTATTTAGAAAATGCAGGTGTATTAACACCAGAACTTAGAGAGCTTGCGATTAATCGCATCGTTGCCTTAGGTAACGACCAAGATATTGACCTAGATGATATAAAATGGGTCATCATGATGGTGCTATTCAACAACGAGGAAGATGAATCATCTCTGTGGCACTACGAAGACATGGTCTTCGAAGATCAGCCTGCTTATTACCACTAACCCGTTAGCTGAAACTACTTCATGGCAAAACATCTTATAATTGTAGAGTCTCCTGCAAAATCTAAAACCATCGAAAAATACTTGGGCAAAGACTACAAGGTTCTTGCTTCGTATGGCCATGTGCGTGACCTTATTCCTAAAGAAGGCGCAGTAGAAACCGACAACGGCTTCAAAATGAACTATGAGGTGGTTGAGCGCAACGAAAAACACGTCAACGCCATTGCCAAAGAGCTAAAAAAAGCCGAAACCCTCTATCTCGCAACCGATCCAGATCGCGAGGGAGAGGCTATTTCTTGGCATCTACTCGAATTACTCAAAGAAAAAAATGCACTTAAAAATAAAACTGTACATCGTGTTACATTTCACGAAATCACTAAGTCGGCTGTCACCGAGGCTATAAACAATCCGGGTGAAATCCCCATCGCACAAGTTAATGCACAGCAAGCTCGTCGTGCTTTAGATTACTTAGTCGGTTTTAATTTATCACCGTTATTATGGCGCAAAATTCGCCGTGGTTTATCTGCTGGACGTGTACAAAGTCCTGCGTTACGCATGATTGTCGAGCGAGAGCTCGAAATCGAAGCCTTTAATCCACTTGAATATTGGACTATAGAAGCCGATAACAACCACGAAAATCAGGCGTTTATATCACGTTTAACCCATTTAAAAGATGAAAAACTAAGTCAGTTTTCAATCACTAATGATGATGATGCCAAAACTGCTCATAAACACTTAACGCAAAGTGCAAATGGCGCATTAATCGTTAAAAAAGTTGTTAAAAAGCAACGTAAACGTAACCCGACAGCACCTTTTACCACGTCAACTTTACAACAAGAAGCCTCACGTAAACTTGGTTTTGGCACTCAAAAAACCATGCGCACCGCGCAAAAACTGTATGAAGGTATTGATATTGGCAACGGCCAAGAAGGCTTAATCAGCTATATGCGTACCGATTCGGTCAATTTATCAAAAGATGCCATCGAAAATTTTAGAACCATGATTGAACAGCGTTATGGCAAAAAGGCCTTGCCTGACGAACCTAAAATCTACAAAACAAAATCTAAAAATGCTCAAGAAGCGCATGAGGCAATTCGCCCAACTAATGCGTTTAACCACCCAGATGAAATCAAACAACACCTAAGCACTGATGAACAAAAACTGTATGGCTTAATTTGGAAACGCGCCATTGCCAGCCAAATGATTCACGCGACTTTAGATACCGTGACGGTTGATTTATCTTGCGGCATTGACAATACCTTCCGCGCTAATGGCTCTACCATTACTGATCTTGGCTTTATGCAAGTGTACAGCGAAGGCAAAGACGATGAAAAACAAGACGATTCGAAAGATAAAATCTTGCCATCAATGAAAGAAGGTGACTCTATATCGCTTAAAGAAATTCGTTTAGAGCAACACTTTACAGAGCCACCTCCACGCTTTAGTGAAGCCAGCTTAGTAAAAACACTCGAAGAATATGGCATTGGCCGTCCATCAACCTATGCCTCAATCATCACTACATTACTTGACCGCGAATACGTTGAGCTTGAATCAAAACGGTTTTATCCGACCGATGTTGGGCGTATCGTAACTCGGTTTTTAACCCAATATTTCACCCAATATGTAGATTACGATTTTACCGCACAGCTTGAAGATACGCTTGATGCCATTTCTCGCGGTGAGCAAGAATGGCAGCCTTTACTGGAAAGCTTTTGGAAAGACTTCAAACCGCGTGTTGATGACACGATGGAAAACGTCAGCCGCGATGATGCTAACCAAGCACGTCAATTAGGCACTGATCCTAAAAGCGGAAAACCCGTTTCCGTACGCATGGGACGCTATGGTCCTTTTGTACAAATAGGTACTCGCGAAGATGAAGACAAACCAAAATTTGCAGGGTTGCGCCCTGGGCAAAAAATGGACACCATCGAATTTGATGATGCGATGGAGCTGTTCAAATTACCTCGTGATCTCGGCGAAACCGAAGAAGGCGAGCCAGTTTCAACCAACATTGGACGCTTTGGCCCCTACGTAAAGTACGGCAGTAAATATGTATCACTTAAAGTAAAGGAAGGCGACGACCCTTTTACCCTAACTCTTGAACGCGCTTTAGAGCTTGTTAAAGAGAAAAAGGAATTTGATGCGACACGCGAGATAAAAGTCTTTGCTGATGCCGGTATTAAAATATTACGTGGACGTTATGGCCCGTATATTACTGACGGCACTAAAAATGCGCGCATTCCTAAAGATGTTGAAGACCCCGAAACACTGACTCTTGAAACCTGCCAAGAATTAATTGAAAAAGCGCCTATGCCTAAATCTAAGCGCAAGAAAAAGGCTGCTAAAAAGAAAGTCGTTAAAAAGAAAACTGTTAAGAAAAAGACAGTAAAGAAAAAAGCAGCGAAGAAGAAAACTGTTAAAAAGAAAGCTGCCACTAAAAAGGCCTCAACAAAAAAAGTGGTTAAGAAAAAGGCTTAGTGCAGCCTCAACGCCTTAATCAATTAGCTCATCGTTTACAATGTGGAGCTGTTATTGCCTATCCCACCGAAACGGTTTGGGGTTTAGGCTGTTTAGCCAATCAAAAAACGGCCCTATTGCATCTTGCCGACATCAAAAAACGTGATCGTAACAAAGGCTTTATCATCCTAAGTCCTAATATTGAATTGTGCTTACCCTATATTAATAAGGATTATCATCAGTTGGGGCGAGATAAAATTGTTCTTAACGCTCAACACCCAACCACATGGATTGTCCCAAAATCAGCTTTAGTCTCTCCATTTCTATCTGGAAAATATAACACTATTGCAATTCGTATTAGCCCTCATCCCTTTGTCCAAGCCATTTGTACCTTAACGCAAACACCCCTAGTTTCTACCAGTGCTAATATAAGTAAAAAACGGCAATTAAATTCTGCCTTATTGATCGCTAGACAATTTAGGAACTCACTGGATAGCATCGTGTATGGTTAT
>CAZORZ010000003.1:0-10604 GCA_964582255.1 uncultured Gammaproteobacteria bacterium
ACTGTTTTCTACTCTGAGTTTACGGTTATCACTATTGTTAAACTTGTTTGTTACGGCATTTTTTGTTGGTGCAATGCAATGGTCTGGAGAATCCAGTACTAAAATTATTTTAATCACCAGTTTTCTTTTTACAACAATGATTTTAGGTCTTTTTGCGACTTATCTGTGGGAGCGAATGCGCCGAACTTTATTTTTAACAACAGTTGTTATGGATGATATGTCATCGAGGCAAGAGGTTTGGGCCTATACCCTTATTGATTTAGATATGGGCTTGAGTGGTATTAATGATTTCAAAGACTTGTTAACTAGAATTTTAGAGTTTTTAGGTGTTGTTATTACCTTCGAATCTTCGGTGGTGACCTCTTTGGAAGGGCAGGGGCCAAAACCAAAACCATTGAAGATAGATGGTGAACTCTTTGAAAATGAAGAAAAAACGATATGGGGTGATGACTTGATGTCTAAGTTGGAACAGACTCGGCAAGCATTTAACTCGGATTATTTTATAGAGAAAAAAGGTTTTTTAGGTAAAACAGTTAAAGAATTTAAGCACTTTAGATTAGACGTGCCGGTGTTCAATGACTTTAATTTGGTGGGAATAATATCGCTGCGCCGAAAGGATAAGGCATTTGATGATTTAGACATGACCGCAAGTGTTAGTTTAGTGTCTCAAGGGATGCTGATTTATAATCGTTCGAAACATACCCAAGATAAAAGAGTGCCGATTATTGCTCGATCAGAACTAACGGATCCTAAGGTTTATTCTGAGGATACAAGAGACCTTTCAGTCACCAGTGGTACTGATTTTAATACACAAAGCGATGAAAATAAATTTTTGCATTCTTCGCCTAATTTAAATGTAGCTCCAAAAAGAATGCAGCAAGCCTTTAAGAAAAAAGATGATGCGGCAAAAAAATCGTTATTGATTTTGAGTAGGGAAAATGCGGACAAGATAAGTGTTGATAAATATCGGACTGCAGCTATAGACGGTGATCCATTATCGTTTATCATTATAGAAATTGATGGATTATCGGGTGTTCGAGAGAAAGATGGGGACAAGGTCGCTTATCGTATTTTTTCAGGGATTGCTAAGCAGCTATTTGCTAAATTAGATAAGGAAAAACATATTGTTGGACGCTATGGCAAAAATGGCATCAGTGTTTTAATGCCTGGTGTTGATATGAATGCAGCAGAAAAGTTTTCTGAAACTTTTCGTCAATTTGTGGCAGATGAAGAGTATAAAACTGTTTACGGCACGAGAACAGCAACTTTAAGCGTAGGTATTGCTTCTATTACAGATGATACGGGTGATTATCAATCTATGCTTAAACGTGCTGATATGGCTCTTTTTGTAGCGAAGAAAAATGGACGAAATTGTGTAAAGGTAAGGCTTTAAACGTGCTTAAAAATTAAATCGAATACTTCCTATTAGTGTTTGTGAGCTTTCTGTTGAACTGGCGCTTTCATAACCAATGATATATTGGGTGTCTGTATCTGAGCCAAAAGAATAACTGACACCAAATATCGAGTTTTTCTCACCTTCAATATCCACATATGTGCCACTAGCACCCCATTCTGAATCAGAGTTTATTCGCTGACGAGCACCCATGACAATTGCATATCCTCTTACATGAGCAGATAAATTGTTGGTCTGGTTAATTGTATCCATACTTATTGATTTTAGACCAACAAAAACATCAGTGCTTTTTGATAAAGGTTGGTGCCTAAAAAAACCAATTTGAGTTTCAATAATTTCAACAGGCGCACTATTATCGAAGTTATATGTACCGCCAGTTACTTTAAAAGAAATGGCATATTTTTGCATTACATCAAAGGATAGGCCGAGCCCAATGCTACTAACTGTTATGTCATTGTTGGCACCTTCGGCAGTGGAATGAGAGTAATCAGCTTCTATATATGTATAATTAAAACCAAGTGGTTTTGGTTTATTTCGATCGTAAAAAGAAGTTCTTTCTCCTCTAATATCCATGTCAGCAACGGCAGTGGTTGATGTTACGAAGCTTGATAGAAAGAGAGGTATTATCAGTAAATTTATTGTTTTCATTAT
Source organism: uncultured Gammaproteobacteria bacterium (assembly GCA_964582255.1). GTDB lineage: Bacteria > Pseudomonadota > Gammaproteobacteria > CAYZQE01. The sequence goes on from CAZORZ010000003.1 coordinate 2,066, forward strand.
AGAGAGCCTTTGTCCTCAATTTTCTAAATTAGAAAATGAGGAGTATTTTTATTAATATGAAACAGAATGTAAGCAATTAATGTTAATAATTCAAGCAGTAGTGCGTAAATTGTATTTGGTTTAAACGATGAAAATTAATTTAGATCACATTTTTAGCCTGTAAATCAGCATGATACGATGACCTAACCATCGGTCCGCAAGCCGCTTGATCAAAGCCAAGCTCAGTTGCGATTAGCTCATATTCTTTAAATTCCTCAGGTGGGACAAAGCGTTCGACGGCAAGATGATCTAAACTGGGTTGTAAATATTGTCCTAAGGTGAGCATATTGACATCGTGCTCACGCATATCTTTTAATACTTGAATGATCTGTTCTTTAGTTTCACCTAAGCCAAGCATTAAGCCTGATTTGGTGGCGATTTTAGGATGCAGTGCTTTGAATTTTTTAAGTAACTTTAGCGACCATAAATAATCAGAGCCTGGTCTGATTTTTTTGTACAGAGAAGGAACGGATTCTAGGTTGTGATTAAAAACGTCAGGCGGACATTCGGTCATTATTTTTAAAGCAACATCCATACGACCTCTGAAGTCAGGCACCAGTATTTCAATTTTTGTTGTGGGACATGCAGTGCGTATGGCTTGAATACACTCGACAAAATGGGCAGCACCGCCATCGCGTAAATCATCTCGATCTACCGATGTAATGACCACGTATTTTAAATTTAAGGCTTTAATGGTAGAAGCCAGTTTTTGAGGCTCATTCTGGTTTAATGGGTTGGGTCGGCCATGAGCCACATCGCAAAAAGGACAGCGTCTGGTGCAGATATCACCCATAATCATAAAAGTAGCCGTGCCTTTAGAAAAACATTCGCCAAGGTTAGGGCAAGAAGCTTCTTCGCAAACAGAATGTAGATTATTTTCTCTTAAAATATTTCGGATATGAGCAACGCCTTTACCTGAGGGGGCTTTTGCCCTAATCCATGACGGTTTACGTAATATGGTTTTTGAGATTTCAACCTTAATGGGGATGCCCGAAATTTTATTTTTCCCAGTTTGTTTTACGCCTTGAACGACACTTGGTTTAGCACTCATTGTTTGAAAACTCTTGTAGGATAATAGGCATTAATTGCTTAATTAATTGCTGTTGCGTTACGTTAATATTAACATCTTTTAGCTGTGTAATACCTAATCCTTTATAGCCACAGGGGTTTATATTGTTAAATGGGCTTAAGTCCATATTGTTATTTAAACTAAAGCCATGATAGCTACAGCCCTTGCGTATTTTTAAGCCTAAGGCAGCTATTTTATGCTCTTTAACATAAACCCCGGGAGCTTCCTTTTTTGCGTAGGCATCAATGTCGTGGGTATTTAAAAATTGAATAATAATGCGTTCGATTTTAGTCACGCATTGGCGAACACCCAGATTATTTTTTATTAGATTAATTAAAAAATAGCTAATTAGCTGACCGGGACCGTGATAGGTCACTTGACCACCACGGTCAGTTTGAATAATAGGGATGTGTGTTTTGTGTAATATATGTTCTGCTTGGCCATTCAAACCTTGGGTATAAATAGCGGGGTGTTCAGTAAACCAAATTTCGTCATCACTGCTACTATCACGTTGAGCAGTGAAGTCTTTCATTTTTTGTAAAGTGTCTTGATATGGCGTTAAACCTAGCTGGTGAAATATAAGCATAGGATATTTATAATGTCATAACAACTTCTGGGCAATCATGTAAACACTGATAGATAGTTTCTAGTTGTTCTCTGCTTTGAGCATTAAAAGTCAAAGTAAGTGAGACATAGGTGTTTTTTTTACTGGGGTTGTATTTTACGTTTATCTGTTCGTCGATAGTGAGATGTTGCCTGAGTAGCTTGGTGGCAATAGTTTCAAAATCAGCACTGGTTTTTCCGATAACTTTAAGTGGGAATTCACATGGATAATCTAAGAAATCGAGAGAACTATTGGTCATAAGGCTTGCTGCATAATTTGGTTTTTATATTGCTGATAAAGCGCAATAAGCTTTATCCACATTGGTCCCGGCTTGCCTTTGCCCACGGCATGTTGATTTAGGGTGGTAATAGGTACAATTTCTTTGGTGGAAGAGGTTATCCAGACTTCGTTTGCGTTATGAAGCTCATCTTCGCTAATATGGGTTTCACGGTACAGAATTTTATTATTTGTACACAATTCTAAAATCAAATCCCTAGTGATGCCGCCTAGCAAATGATTGCTTTTAGGCGGGGTAATAATGACATCATCTTTGACGATAAATAAATTACTAGCAGCACCCTCAATGGCTTTGCCATCACGAATTAAAATGGCTTCAATAGACTCTTTTGCAATCGCTTTTTGGCGTAGTAAAGCATTAGGAAGTAGATTAATGGTTTTTAAATGACAATAATCCCAGCGGATGTCATCAAGGGTGATTGCTTTTGAGCCCTTAGTATCAATCATTTGATTAGGGTATTCAGTGGGCGAGCACATAATAAAAATATTGGGCGATAAGTGCTGATCCCATGAATGTAGTCTCTGACTCATCGTGCCGCGTGTTATTTGCAGATAAATAGCCTGATTCCCTGATGCATTTTTATTTATAAGCTCTTTAAAAATAGCATTTAGCTCAACATGAGTTAGCTCAATAGTGATAGAAATGCCTTTAAGGCTATTTTTCAAACGAGTTAAGTGTTCATCTGCCCTGAATAAATGACCGTTATAAACGGGTATGACTTCATAGACCCCATCGCCGAATAAAAAACCACGGTCTAAAACAGAAACTTTTGCTTCATTCAGCGGAATGAAATCACCATTTAAATAAACAGTTTGCATGTCATTGAAAGATTTGTTTTAGGCTGTCGACAGCTCTTTTCATTAAACCACCATCAGCGACGGCTTGAAGGGCAACAATGGGTTGTTTGGATAAAATTTTATCATCGAGTTTAACAGTTATGAAACCAAGCTCAGTGCCTTTTTCAACAGGAGCTTCAATCGACGTGTTTGTTTCAATGGTTGCATTTAAATCTTTATAGCGGCCTTTAGGGATGTTGATGAATAAATCACGTTCTAAACCTAATGTGATTTTCTCTTGTTCGCCAAACCAAATATCAGCCTGTTTAAGTGTTTCATTGGCGCTATAAAGTTTGTGTGTTTCGAAATAGCGAAACCCGTAGTTCAGTAAAGCTTGGCTATATTTGGTACGTGCTTTATTTGATTTTGCACCTAATAATACAGAGATTAATCGTGTTTCATCGCGTTTGGCTGAGGCCACTAAACAATAGCCAGCGGCTTCGGTATGACCCGTTTTTAATCCATCGACCGAATCGTCACGCCAAAGTAAGCGGTTGCGATTAAATTGACGTATCTTGTTAAAGGTAAATTCTTTTTCTTTATAGTCGGCATAGCTATCAGGAAAATCACGAATAATGGCGGTTGATAAAATGGCAATATCGCGCGCGGTGCTGTAATGGCCATCTTCAGGCCACCCAGTCACATTCTTAAACTGAGTGTTTTTCATGCCTAAAATATTGGCACGATGATTCATGTAGCCGACAAAGGCCCTTTCAGAACCAGCAATATGTTCCGCTAAAGCAATGGTTGCGTCGTTCCCTGATTGTATAATAATGCCTTTAATTAGATCTTGTACGCTGACTTGCTTGCCGACTTCGATAAACATTTTAGAGCCTTTCATACGCCAAGCTTTTTCACTGATAGTGACCATGTCAGTAAGTTGTAAATCACCATCTTCTATGGCTTTGTCGACTAGATACATGCTCATTAGCTTAGTTATGCTCGCAGGCTCTACTTTTTTGTCAGCATTTTTTTCGGCTAAGACAACACCGCTATCATAGTCTAATAAAAAATAGCTAGTGGCATTTAAGCTGGGTGCTTTAGGAATAGGTTTAGGCGCAGCATAGCTATAAGTAAAAGCAAAGATGGAAACAAGTGCGAAGAGAAGGTGTTTGAATGTCATGGGTAAGTTATAAATAAAATGAGCAAAGGGTTAATAAAGTGAGTGTCTAAATATGGGTGATGAATTAATTTTCAATCACTAAACGAGCTGATTTAAACTGTTTATCGCGTAATTTTTGCAGAATTAATTTTGCATTTTCTAAATCAGTGTAAGGGCCTACTCGCACGCGATAAAAAATGCCCGAATTGCTTTTAATGGGGTAAATACTGACTGAATCAATGGTATGGTCTTGCATTCTTTTTACCATTGAATGCGCATTGTCTTGCAGGCTAAAAGATCCTACTTGAATAAAAATATCGGCAGTTGCATCAGGTTCTTTAAGAGGGATTGTACGCACAAGGGACGTTTTATTATTTGCACCAAGGACTCTAATTTCTACTTGAGCAGTGCCTTTAGTAATCATGTCCAGTTTTTTAGCAGCAGTATATGAAAGGTCTATGATGCGCCCATCAACAAAGGGGCCTCGGTCATTGACTCTTACTATAATGGTTTTTCCATTGCTTAAGTTTTTAACGGATACTCTGGCAGGCAAGGGTAGGGTTTTATGCGCAGCAGTCATGGCAAACATATCATAGATTTCGCCATTTGCTGTTTTTCGGCCATGAAATTTTTTGCCGTACCATGAGGCTACGCCACGCTGCACATAACCATCAGCCGAATCTAAAATCGTATATTGCTTGCCAAATACAATGTAAGACTTGGCTTTTTTTGTTGTTGCTTTTGGCGAGTTAGGAGTATCCGTTTTTCCAATAGGAACGCCAAAAGAACAAGCATTAAGCATACTGATGATTATAAAAAAACCAATAAGACGCATCATGCTTTTACTTCATGCCGCGCTTGATTTCTTGGCTTAATTGATAAACCGCCATAGCGTACATAGAGCTGTGGTTATAACGGGTAATGACGTAAAAATTGTGTAGTCCTGCCCAGTAATCATGGCTGGATTTTTGCTCAAGGTTAATCATTGATACTTTTGTGTCTGGATCAAGGGTAACCGCCTTTACGTTTAATCCTTTAGCGTTAAAATCGCGGTAACGGTATTTAGGTTTTAGAGTTGTTTTAAATGGGGCTGCCTTTTTATTATCTAAGCTTAAAGGGTAGGTGACGCCTTCATCAGGACGCCAGCCATGCTGACGAAAATAGTTGGCTACACTTGCAAAGATATCGGGATTGCTATCCCATAAATCGACTTTATTATCGCCATCAAAATCTACGGCATAAGCTCGATAGCTGGATGAAATGAACTGAGGCATACCCATGGCTCCTGCATAAGATCCAGTGGCTTCAGTGATGCTGACATTATATTCCTTAGTTAAAGCTAGAAAATGCTCTAACTCAGAAGTAAAAAATTTAGCGCGCTTAGGAAAGTCAAAAGCAAAAGTAACGAGGGTGTCGAACACGGGGTCATTACCTTTAATACGGCCATAATATGTTTCAACGCCAATGATGGCGACGATGATTTCTTGAGGTACATTATATTTTGCACTGACCTTATTCAGTAGTTCTTGGTGCTTTTTATAAAAAGCGACGCCTTTGGTAATGCGTTTCTCAGTGATAAAAATGCGTCGATAACGATCCCAAGTCAGCTTGCGCTCAGCGGCATTATTCATTTTTTTAAACAATCGAGTCTGTTGTTTGACGTTGCTAAATAAGGCAATTAACTCTGCTTGACTGTATTGTTTTTTAGCCACCATCTTGTCGATAAAGGCTTCAACATCAGCCCGGTTTTTGTAATCGCCAGTGGTTAATTTTGCCCCAGCAGCATGCAGACTACCGACGTTAAAAAGCACGCTTAAAGCAAACAGAGAAAGTATTGTTTTGTTCATTTTTTTTATTCCTTATTCTAAAAAACGTTTGGAGGATTTTATCGACATTATCATACCGAATCCAATCATAAGAGTAACCATTGATGTGCCTCCATAACTGACTAAAGGCAGTGGTACGCCAACAACAGGCAATAATCCACTAACCATACCAGTATTAACAAATAGATAGACAAAGAAAGTCATGCTAAGTGCCCCAGCGAGAAGGCGGCCATAGGTGTTTGAGGCGTTTGCCGCGATATATAAACCACGAAAAATAATGAGGCAATATAAAACAAGCAGTAATACGACGCCAATAAAACCAAACTCTTCTGAAAATACTGAAAAAATAAAGTCAGTAGAGCGTTCTGGTAAAAAATCGAGTTGAGATTGCGTACCGTTTAGCCAGCCTTTGCCGTAAGTTCCACCAGAGCCAATGGCTATTTTAGATTGAATTATATGATAGCCAGAACCTAAAGGATCACTTTCTGGGTCGAACATGGTTAGAATACGCGTTTTTTGATAATCGTGCAGGGCATATTTCCATAATAATGGCGCAGTCACTAACAAAATAACGCTCATAATGGATATTATCTTCCAGCGAATTCCTGCAATAAATAGCACAAAAAAACCTGCACTACCAACTAAAATGGCCGTTCCAAGGTCAGGTTGTTTGGCGATTAATAACACCGGCACAATGACTATGCCTAAAGAGACTATGAGCTCTTTTAGTCCTAGAGGTAAAATTTTATCTTTAAGATAGTAAGCAACCATCATTGGCACAGCGAGCTTTAATATTTCTGACGGTTGAAAACGAATAAAGCCTAAATTTAACCAGCGCTGAGCACCTTTTCCGACTTCACCAAAAACAATCACAGCAACTAATAAGCTGATGCCTAATAGATAGAAAAACACACTGCTGGCGATAAGCCATCGGGTCGATATATTGGCAATTAAAATGAGTAAGAATATGGCTAAGGATAGTCTTATCAGATGCCTTTCGAGCAGCGCTATGTTTTCGCCGCTGGCGCTATACACAACAAACAAACCAAGGAGGGATAGAGCGGCAAGTAAAAAAATTAATATAGGATCTAAACGAATGGCCTCTAGCAGACGTTGGGTGATTGAGCCGTGGTCACTTTGCGAGGGGAAATTATTCATTATTTTTAGGCAATTTAAGGATTAAGTAGGCATCCATAATCTTTTTAGCAATGGGTGCGGCAACAGAACTACCATTGCCGCCATTTTCGACGATGACCGAGATAGCAATTTGAGGCTGTTTAAGGGGGGCAAAAGCAACGAATAAGGCGTGATCTCTTAGTTCTTTGGCGACATTTTCTTCTTCGTATTCTTCATCTTGAGCAATAGTGAATACTTGAGCAGTGCCTGTTTTTCCAGCCAGCTTATAATCGCTATTTTGACCAATATGCCAGTGAGCTGTGCCTCTTGGGTGATGAACCACATGCTCCATACCTTTAATAATTAGCGCTAGATTGCGGCTTTTTTTAATAGTGTATTTAAGAGTGGGTTTCGGCTTGATTTCAATTAAATCGGCATCGTTGGGGGATTTTATAGCGCGCACGAGCTGCGGTTGATAGCTTTGGCCATCTTGCGTGAGCGCGGCTGTTGAGGCGGCTAACTGTAAGGGGGTCGCTAATAAGGCACCTTGCCCTATACCGGTAATTAATGTTTCCCCTGGATACCAAATTTCTCGTTTTGCGCGTTTTTTCCACTCGCGAGAAGGCATTAGGCCAGGGCGTTCGCCAGTGGTATCTATGCCTGTTTTAGAGCCAAATGAAAACTGTTTCATAAACGCTGACATGCGGTCTATGCCTGTGCGATATGAGAGTTCGTAAAAATAGACATCGCATGATTGCGTTATCGCCTGATCAATATTGACTGGGCCATGTCCTTTTTTCTTCCAGTCGCGGTATTTGTGTTCATCATTGGGTAATTGATAAAACCCTTCACATTTAATTTTTTGTCGGGGGCCGATAATATTTTCTTCTAAGCCCAATAAGGCAAATAAAGGTTTAGTGGTAGAACCAGGAGGGTACTGACCAGATAACGCACGGTTAAATAACGGTTTTGAGCGTGAGTCTCTTAAGGCGTTATAGTCTTTGAAGCTGATCCGATTAACAAATAAGTTGGGATCAAAAGTGGGTAAGCTGGCTAAGGCTAAAACTTCGCCATTATTGGGATCAATGGCGACGACAGCCCCTTTTTGACCATTGAACGCTTCTTCAGCAATGCGCTGAAGGTTTGAATCAATATTAAGAATAAGGTTTTGGCCTGAGATGGGTGGCGTTTCAGATAAAACACGTAGAATTCGCCCTCTGGCATTCACTTCAACTTGCTGTACTCCCACCGTTCCGTGTAATTGATCTTCGTAATAGCGCTCTAAACCGATTTTTCCAATATGTGTGGTACCGGAATAATTGCTGTTATCAATTCGCTCTAAGTCTTTTTCATCTATGCGGCTGACATAACCTAAGATGTGTACCGCATGGTTTTTTTGCGGATAATTGCGCGTCAAACGTGCATTAATTTGCACGCCTGAAAATAAATGCTGGTTCACTGAAAATAAAGAAACTTCCTTATCAGATAAATTAAATCGTAAAGGAATGCTTTCAAATGGCCTTCTGCGCCTAAGTGATTGTTTATATTTTTTTATGTCGCTTGCGGTAATCTCGATATACTGTTGCAACTGTTGTATCGTTTGATCAAAATCAACGACTTCTTCTTTGGTAATTTCTAGACGATACGAT
>CAZORZ010000003.1:10621-16609 GCA_964582255.1 uncultured Gammaproteobacteria bacterium
ATTGGCAAGCACGACACCATTACGATCAAAAATAAGCCCGCGAGTCGGCGGTAAGGCTTTAATGTGCACGCGGTTACTATCGGCAAGCGTTGTAAAGTGCTGATGTTCAACAATTTGTAAAACATAGAGCCGAGCTATAATGAGGATGAGTAGCACAAAAACTAAAATGCCCGAAAAGATCAAGCGGTGTGTTATGAGCTGCTTTTCTAGCGAATCATTCTTAAGGTGAATACGCCCCATTATGTGTTAATTGTGTCGCAAGAAATGTTTTGGAAAAAACAAGAAAACAATGCTATAAAAGCCTTAGATGAGTTATTTAAATGATTTACTGCTTGTTGTCGCATTTACTTATAAGAGCATTATTGTAGGAGCATTAAATGGAAGTATTTATTGGGAATTTATCAGCCGAGGCTAAATTGATTGAGATACATCATATACTGGGTGAACATGATATGCATTCAGATTTTACCACTCACGAAGGAAAAGCCTGCGATCACAGCAAATATCATTTTGTGGTGGTTAAAGTAGTAGATAGAGAACAAGGAAATGCCTTAATTGGGCGGCTTAATGGATTAGACTTTTGTCAGCGCCAACTTGATGTTCGAGAGTATATTCATCGTGACCAAAACTTGCAACATTGGGATGGTGATGATCGACGTATCAACGAGCAAATTGCCTTGGCTTTGTAGCCTCAAAAAAATATAAAATAATTTAGATTCTTCTTTAAGTTTGATGCTAGCCTGCCGGGCATAAGTTAAAGCGTTTACCTATTTATGCCTCTTAAAAAATACTCAACTGATGTCGTTATTATCGGTGCAAGTGCCTCTGGTTTGATGTGTGCAATAGAGGCAGGAAAACGTGGGCGTCAGGTTATTGTTATAGATCATGCCAATAAGGCAGGTAAAAAAATACTCATGTCGGGTGGGGGACGATGTAACTTCACTAATGTCGATATTCAGCCGCATCATTATTTGTCAAAAAACCCACATTTTTGTAAATCAGCCCTAAGCCGATACACGCAATGGGATTTTATTGCCAAAGTTTTGCAGTACGAAATTCCCTATCATGAGCGTGATTTAGGTAAATTATTTTGTGATGACAGCGCTAGTGACATTCTGGCAATGCTGCTTCAAGAGTGCGCCTTAGCGGGTGTTGATATTCGTTTAAACTGTGCCGTATCGAGTGTCGAGAAGGCTGATAAAGAACAGTTTAAGCTAACGACTTCAAAAGGCGATTTTTTTGCGGAGTCATTAGTGGTGGCTTGTGGTGGTTTGTCTATTCCTAAAATGTGTGCCAGCCCCTTTGGTTATAAAGTGGCTAAGCAGTTTGGTCATAATGTGTTGCCAACTATGCCTGGTTTAGTGCCGTTTACTTTGCACGAAACAGATAAAAATAAATTCATTGATTTATCCGGCATCGCTTTTGAATGCGAAGTTGCTAATCAGAAAATACAGTTTAATGAAAACATATTGTTTACCCATAGAGGTTTAAGTGGCCCTGCGATATTGCAAATTTCATCTTATTGGCTGGCAGGTGAAGAAATAAGAATTAATTTATTGCCATGCGTTAATGTGGCAGACTTTTTAATCGAAAATAGGCATTTATTGGCGAATAAACTATTGAAGACAGTGTTGGCTGAATGGCTTCCCAAACGCGTTGTTGCAGTGTTTATTGATGCTGCTGATTTAGAAAAAACGATACAAAATTTATCAACAGAAAAAATTATAAAAACAGGTGAGTTACTCAATGCTTGGGTATTAAAACCGAATGCGACAGAGGGCTATAGAACAGCGGAAGTGACCTTAGGCGGTGTTGATTGTGATGAATTGTCATCGAAAACAATGCGCTCTAATCGCGTAGATGGTTTGTACTTTATTGGGGAGGTGGTTGATGTGACGGGATGGTTAGGCGGCTATAATTTTCAATGGGCTTGGTCGTCTGGGTGGTGTGCTGGGCAATATGTGTAAAAATTTATTTTTAAAATAAATTTAGAAAACTAGTTTTTTGACAGTCGCTAAAAACTGAGGTGGGTCAAATGATTTTACTGTAAAGGCATTCGCACCTGCTTGTTTCGCTTCATCTTCTTGCTCTTTTTCAGCTTCGCCCGATAAATTGTAAATCTTCACAAATTTGTTTTTTTTGTGCTGACGAATATTCTTAATCAGTTCTATACCGTTCATATTGGGCATATTGAGATCGGTGATGACTAAATTGAAGCGTTGAGAATTAATTAATGTCATGGCTTCAATGCCATCATTAGCTTGAATAAACTCCATGTTATCCAATCCTTTTTTTAATACGCCAACAATCATTAAGCGGAAGACAGAGGAATCGTCGACGATTAATGTTTTTTTCATAAAATTGTGCTCTGTAAGGTTTAGTGTTGAATGAATATAGATGTATTTTTGTTGGTTTTAGTTTCTTTTAGGCATAAAAAAAGGGCTGAACAAGTCAGCCCTTAATTAGTTATTTTAGTTATTTTTTATAGTAAAGGCACCATTAATAAAGCCACGATGTTCATGATTTTAATCAAAGGATTAATCGCTGGGCCAGCAGTGTCTTTGTACGGGTCGCCAACGGTGTCACCAGTGATTGCTGCCTTATGAGCATCAGAGCCTTTGCCGCCAAAGTGCCCATCTTCAACATACTTTTTCGCATTGTCCCATGCGCCACCGCCTGTGGTCATAGAAATAGCGAGGAAAAGACCAGTAACGATAGTGCCGATAAGAACACCACCTAATGCTTGAGCACCTAGCGTTAAACCAACAATAACGGGCACTAATACGGGCAATAAAGAAGGCACGATCATTTCTTTAATGGCTGCTTTAGTCAACATATCAACCGCTTTAGAATAATCAGGTTGCTCGGTTCTATCCATAATGCCTGGCTTTTCTTTAAATTGACGACGCACTTCTTTCACAATGTCACCAGCTGCTCTGCCGACTGCTTCCATCGCCATAGCTCCAAACAGATAAGGGATCATGCCGCCGATAAATAAACCGATGATAACCATGTGATTGGATAAATCAAAAGTGATGATTTCTCCTTTGTGTAGCGACAATGAAGTGGTGTAATCAGCAAATAAAACTAAGGTGGCTAACCCGGCAGAACCAATGGCATAACCCTTTGTCACTGCTTTAGTGGTGTTGCCCACAGCATCCAGCGCATCAGTGGTATCACGTACTTCAGGAGGAAGCTTAGCCATTTCTGCGATGCCGCCTGCGTTATCAGTGATTGGGCCATAGGCATCCAATGCGACGACTATGCCGGTCATAGATAACATCGAGGTTGCCGCAATGGCAATGCCGTATAAACCCGCTAGTTCATAAGCCGTATAAATCGAAGCACATACAGCTAATACAGGTAGTACGGTTGATTTCATTGAAACGCCTAAACCAGCAATGACGTTAGTGCCATCGCCAGTAGTTGATGCTTCTGCTATATGACGTACAGGGGCATATTCAGTTGCCGTGTAATACTCAGTAATGACAATCATGACTAAGGTTAAGGCTAAACCAATAAGCGACGCATAAAACAATGAATCTGTAGAATACAGGCCGTTATCAGCCATCATTTTTTCAGTGATAAAGTAAAACGCAACGGCAGCTAAAATAGCGGCAACAGCAGTGCCTTTATAAAGGGCAGTCATAATTTTGCCGCCTTCTTTATGCTTTACAAAGTAAGTGCCAATGATAGAGGTTAAGATTGAAACACCACCTAAGGCGAGTGGGTATGTGATGGCTGCTTCTAATGCATCTGCACCCGCTGAGGCAAATAGCAATCCACTTAAAATCATGGTGGAGATAATAGTTACTGCATAGGTTTCAAATAAGTCTGCGGCCATACCTGCACAGTCACCTACATTGTCGCCCACATTATCGGCGATACATGCAGGGTTTCTTAAGTCATCTTCTGGGATGCCTGCTTCCACTTTACCGACGATGTCTGCTCCAACATCTGCGCCTTTAGTAAAGATGCCGCCGCCTAATCGCGCAAAAATAGAAATGAGTGAGCCGCCAAAAGCAAGTCCAATCATGGCGTGTAATGCTTTTTGTGTTTCGAGTTCGGTTATGAGAAAGGCATAATATCCAGCCACACCTAATAATGCTAAGCCGACCACTAACATGCCAGTGACAGCGCCGCCTTTAAAAGCAATGTCTAAAGCGGGTTGAATACCGTCTTTTGCTGCTTCTGCGGTACGCGCATTGGAGCGTACTGAAACGTGCATACCGATATAGCCTGTGGCTCCAGATAAAACAGCGCCAATGAGAAAGCCAACCGCACTATACCAATCTAAAAAAACACCCATGATAATAAAGAGTATCGCACCAACGATACTAATGGTTGTGTATTGACGTGCTAAGTAGGCTATTGCGCCTTCTTTAATGGCATCAGAAATACGCTTCATTTCTTCGTTGCCTTCGGGTTTGGCTAGGATGCCTCTGATGGTAATGGCACTATAAGCAATGCCGATGAGTGCACATACGAGTGCGATGGATAATGCTGACATATTGTTTCCTCTTTACGTTGTTGTGATTTATGTTTTTTATTGAATGTTATTTTTTAAATATTTCTTATTGTTGTTTGTAATTTAAAGGCAAAAAAAAACCTTCTCAGTAATGAGAAGGTTTTTTTTCTGAGCTTAACCAATACCGTTAAATATTTGGTCTCGAATCTCTTCGACTTTGCCGATGCCACTCACCTTAATATATTTTGGTGAGTCATTGTCGCCTTTATCAGCCCAACTTGAATAATATTCAATGAGAGGCTCTGTTTGATCATGGTAAATATCTAAACGATTTTTAACCACATCTTCTTGATCGTCATCTCTTTGAATAAGGTCTTCGCCAGTGTCATTATCTTTACCTTCAACCTTTGGTGGGTTAAAAGTCACGTGATAAGTGCGACCAGACGCGAGATGAACTCTGCGGCCACTCATGCGTTTAATGATTTCAGCATCATCCACATCTATTTCGATGACGGCATCAACTGTTACAGATTGCTTTAAAGACTCAGCTTGAGCCAGTGTTCTGGGAAAGCCGTCGAAAAAATAGCCATTAGCGCAATCATCTTGTTTAATGCGTTCATCAATTAAACCTAAGATAATGTCATCAGACACTAAACCGCCAGCATCCATGATTTTTTTAGCAGCCTTGCCAAGTTCAGTGCCTGCTTTAACCGCAGCACGCAACATGTCGCCAGTAGAAATTTGTGGGATATTGTATTTTTCTTTAATGTAATTGGCTTGAGTGCCTTTGCCAGCACCAGGGCCACCTAATAGAATTAGTTTCATTTTTTCCTCATATCATGAGCACACTTAACGTCGCGCAACGACTTTATTTTTTCACGATATTAAGAATAGGTGAAATAAATTATTTATATATGGTGATAGTTTTAGTTTATGCGACGACACAATGTTAAGTAGGGTGTTTGGAAAAAATAATTTGCGCTTAAGATATTTAAACAGTGAATCACGGCATAAAACTTTGGCTGTTATGTCACGCTAAGTTACTAGCGTGTACTGTTGAATGCCAAGGTACTTCAACAGCCTTTTACCGGGTGTTGCCACCGAACAAGTATTTCTAAACCACTAATGTTATCTGTGTTTAGCTCCCATTGAGGTTGGTAATAAAGAACAAAATTATCATTATAGGCATGGGTTGTTAGTTGCTCAGCATCAACACTGTCTTCAGGGTAAATTGATATGCCATCAGCTAATGTTGGCAGTACATTGACCTAATTCGAAGGGTTTTTACAGCGCGTCGATAATATTGCTTGCGACAAACTTAGACGCATCCATAGCCTGTTCAGCATCAGGGATATCTAATAAAATAATAATAAATTCGTCACCACTGATGCGTACCACAGAGTCGTCTAGGCGCACAGTGGTTGTCATCGATAAAATCGTTAAAGATGGCATCGAATCGTTGGTCGATGTCTGTACCAGGAATAGAGCCTTTAAAGTTGTTAAACCGATCGTGGGCGACC
>CAZORZ010000004.1:0-14855 GCA_964582255.1 uncultured Gammaproteobacteria bacterium
CCATATGATCAATGATGCGGCCGATTTTTTTGACTCGCTTAGGCCGCCATGCCCAGACTTGTGGGCTAATGTAGAACAACACCTTAATCCCTAATGATTTTGCATGCGCGGCCATTTTTTGATTAAATTCTTGATAATCAATGCACACTAATAAATCAGGTTTTTCTTGCTCTAATTGATTTTTAACCTGTGACATGGCGTGTTTTATATCACCCCAACGCTTTAACACCTCAACAATGCCCATCACCGCAATAGAAGCCGAATCAAAAAATACATCGACCCCAGCTTGTTTCATTTGTGTGCTACCCATAGCACTCATACGAATATCGGGATTAATCGACAATATCTCCTTAGCCATCTCAGCGCCGTGCAAATCACCCGACGCCTCACCTGCCAATAACATGATATGTTTCAAACTGGGGTTTAATTTGATATCTTGAGCCATAACCTATTAATGAGCGATTAAATAATCATTGAATTATATATGTCAGAACCTATAAAAACAGAACAAAATATTTGCGGCGTTGATGAAGCTGGCAGAGGCCCTTTAGCTGGCCCAGTTGTCGCGGCAGCGGTTATTTTAGACCCTAATAACCCCATTGAAGGATTGGGCGACTCTAAAAAAATCAGCGAGAAAAATAGGCAACGTCTTTACCCTCTCATCAAAGAAAAAGCCAAAGCATGGGCAATAGCAGAAGCTAGCGCTCAAGAAATTGACCAAATTAATATCTTACAGGCCAGTTTATTAGCGATGAAGCGAGCTGTCGAAGCCCTTAATATTCAAGCAGAACATGCCTTAATTGATGGCAATAAAGCTCCCACACTTAATATTTCTTGCACCTGTATTATTAAAGGCGACGAAAAAGAAGCTTGCATTGGCGCGGCATCGATCTTAGCAAAGGTTTATCGTGATGAATTGTTAGTTAAATTAGATAAAGAATACCCTCAATACCAGTTTGCCAAGCACAAAGGCTACCCAACAAAACTGCATCGCGAATTATTAACGCAACACGGTGCTTGCAAAGAACACCGCCAGTCATTTAAGCCTGTAAAAAACTGCCAACAATAAATTGTTTGATCCTCTTCAATCTAACAAGTGTCACTGACACCTAACTGGGTGGTTTGCTCTTTCTAATAGCAAAAGTGCAGATAACGCATTGTTAACATTGAATCTGTCTGCTTAGTTTTTTAAGCATTGACCATTTTGTTCAAGCTGTTGGCGCACATGTTCTGCAAAACCAGCTCCTGCTTCTGAATAAAAATTGAATGTAGCCTGTACACCTGCCTCTTCTAAGATTTTTCTATCATCGTCGTGCTTGGTTACTGCGGCTATGGTGCCTTCAAATTTCAACTCTTTTAATAGCTCGACAGCTTGCATCATATCTGTGATTGTCGGCATCGCTAACATCACTAAACGCAGGTTCTTAAGGTCAATAGCCCGCCAAAAATCAGCGTCTTCTGCATCGCCTAGTAAGACGTTGTTGCCGTCTTTTTGGTGATCATTAACATGATCAATATCGGCATCAATGCCCAGTACTTTATCGCCATAAGCATCACGCATCGACAAATAAGCACCGCTACCCACTCGCCCCATTCCCGCTATTAAGATTTCAGCATGTCCTAAATCGGGGGCTATATCTTCTGCTAAACGCTGTTTAACTTCAAAACCATGTAGATGAGCTTCTATCCTGGCATACAAATTATGCGCACGAGCATTAATAATCGAACCAAAGATAAAACTAATGGTTAGGGCTAAAGCCATAATCAGTAACCATTGTTGTTCTATTAAGTTAGCACTAACGCCTACTGCCGCAACGATTAAACCAAATTCACTGTAATTTGATAAGGCCGAGGTACTTAAAAAAGCAGTTCGCGCGCGTATTTTTAAACGGCTTAATAAGTAAAAGAACAGGAAGGTTTTAATCGGCAATAAGACCACAACAAACGCACTGGCAATGAGTATGTCGCTCAAGCTTGGTAATGCATTAATACCTATCGATAGAAAAAAGCCAATCAGAAATAAATCTTTAAAGCTTAATAAAGAGCGAGCCAGTTCAGATGATTTGGCTTGACCACTGAGTAACACACCAAAAATAAGAGCACCTAAATCGGCTTTCATACCGACCAATTCAAATAGTTCACCGCCACCTATGGCCATAAACATGCCAAATAAAACTAGGACTTCGCCATGCCCTGAACGATTCATAAACGTGTTTAATAAAGGGCGTGCAAAAGGCAGGGCCAATAAAGCAAAAGCCCAAAGTGTCGGGGATTTATCGGTCGCAAAGGTTAGAAATACAACGGCGATGATGTCTTGAATAATGAGCACACCAATGGCGATTTGGCCGTGGCGTGTTTTCATTTCACCACGATCTTCTAATATTTTTACCGCGAATACAGTACTGCTAAAACTAAGTGCAAAAGCAATTACCGCGGCGGATTTCCACTCTAATGCGCCAAACCAAGCTAAGCCTGCTAAACCTGGTAGTAATAAAATACCTGCAAATAAAACCACCACTAAGGTCATGTGAACGGTTGCAGTTGCCCAAACCTCAGGCGCTAACAAATTACGCAAACGTAATTTAAGGCCGATGGTAAATAATAATAGAGTGACACCTAAATCTGCAAATTTTTGCAACTCTGGCCCACCTTCTATGCCCATTGCATGCAATGCGAAACCCGCAAACAAAAAACCGATTAAGGGTGGCAAACGAATTTGTTGGGTAAAAAGACCTAGTACTAAAGCGACTAAAAGCCATAATGGATCCATGTTATCTCCTCAAAATTGGTTTTTAAAGCGGCTTATCAGCACAATGAGCCCTTTAAAGATTATTCTTCCAATATAAAATTACAGCTGTAAATGGCAATTGACTTGATGCCCATTTACGTCACTTAATAATGGATAACTCTGTTTGCATTTATCCATCGCTTGGGGGCAACGTGGGTGAAAATAACACCCAGATGGTGGGTTAATGGGTGATGGCAGCTCACCGCTTAATACCACTGTTTTCTGTTCATTAGCCACGTCTAAGCTCGGCACTGATTTTAACAGTGCTTGAGTATAAGGGTGTTTGGGGTCATTTAAAATTTGTTCTACGCTACCGTATTCAACAATGCGCCCTAAATACATCACCGCCACCTGATCTGCCAACCATGATACCACCGACAAATTATGGGTAATAAATAAATAAGCCAACTGCTTGGTTTTTTGTAACGATTTAAGCAGGTTTAGGATCTGCGCTTGCACTGAAACATCTAGGGCGCTGGTGGGTTCATCACAGACCATAAATTCTGGCTCGACGGCTAAGGCTCTAGCAATGCTTATACGCTGCCTTTGACCACCAGAAAATTCATGCGGATAACGCTCCATTGCATCTGAATCTAAGCCAACTTGCAACAACAGTTCAGCTATTTTCGCCTCTAAATCCTCACCTGTTAACTCAGTAAAACTCAGCAAACCTTCTGCCATAATATCTTTAACAGTCATGCGTGGATTCATCGATGAAAATGGATCTTGAAAGATAAATTGAGCCTTTTGATAAAAGCTTTTTTGCTCTTTAGTTGACTTAAAATTTAATGTCTGCCCATTAAATTTTAAACGACAGTTGGCATCTTTAATCATGTTTAAAATGCTTTTTCCAACGGTCGTTTTACCACAGCCTGACTCGCCTACTAGCGCCAGTGTTTCACCTTTTTTTATGTTAAAACTAACGCCATCAACTGCATAAACATAACCTTTAATGCTTTTCAAAATACCTTTTCTAATCGGGAAATGAGTTTTTAAATCATGCACTTCAATAATAGATGGACGCTCTGTGACATCACGGTTTACCGCGACAGGTGACGCTTGCTGTATGGTTTCTTTTAGCTCCGCTTCATCAATAATGCAACGAATAGATCTAAGCCCACTCAAAGAATTCAGTTCGATCACTTGCTCGCATTGCTGCCGCGCCTTAGTACAGCGGTTATAAAAACGACATTGAGTAAATGTTTGCTGCAATGAAGGCACTAAACCTTTTATCACTGATAAATGATGGTCTCTATTAGCCAGCGTTGGAATAGCTTCAAACAAAGCGCGACTATACGGGTGTAATGGCTGTTTAAAAAACTCATCGCATGGCGCTTTTTCTACAATTTGCCCGGCATACATAATGGCAATATCATCTGCCATTTGGCGCACTACCGCTAAATCATGGGTAATCAGCAATATAGCCATGCCTGTTTGTTGCTGCATGCCTTTAATTAGCTCTAACACTTGCGCTTGAATGGTCACATCCAATGCCGTGGTTGGCTCATCGGCTATTAATACATCTGGCTTGGTCGCTAGAGCCAAGGCAATCATCACCCGTTGTTTCATGCCTCCTGAAAACTGATGAGGATAATCGTTTAAGCGCTGTTCGGCATCAGAGATGCCGACTGAGTGCAAAATATTAATCGTGTCTTGTTGTAATGAATTTTTGCTCGATTCATTTTGCAACAAGACTTCAGAGATTTGATCAGCAATGGTCATCACAGGATTTAGCGAAGTCATTGGCTCTTGAAAAATCATGCTGATCTTTTTGCCTCGCACTGTTCGCATGTGTTGTTCAGAAAAGCGCATAATATCTTGCCCTTCAAACAGCACCGAACCTGATTCAATAACAACTACTGGCTTTGGCGTTAAGCCCAATAAAGACAGAGCTGTCATTGATTTACCACAGCCTGATTCACCAATTAATGCCAGCGTTTTTCCTTTTTCTATGGCAAAGCTAATATCATCAACCACCGCATAATCTTGCTTGGCGGCTTTAATCACTGTCTTTAAATTTTTAACCTGCAATACAGCACTCATTAGTGGCTCCTTATGCGAGGGTCAAAGGCATCACGTACCGCATCGGCAAATAAATTAGCCGCTAAAACCAACACAAACATAAACCAAAATGCAGCGAATAAAGACCACCAAACTATGGGCTCACGTGACATCTCTAAACGCGCACTATTAATCATGTTACCCCACGAATTCATGGTCGGGTCGACACCTATTTCGATATAAGCCAATACTGCTTCAGCCAGTACCAAACCACTAAAACCCAATACAATATTAATTAATACCAGATGCATAACATTAGGTAAAATATGCTGAGAGATCACTTTAAAATGCGAGCTACCAAGGGTTCTAGCCGCCTGAATAAAGTCTAACTCTCTAATTTTTAGCGCTTCTCCGCGCAATAAACGGCATAAACCCGTCCATGAAGTAATGCCTAAAATCAGGCATAAAAAGAACAGTTTAATGTCAGCACGTTGCTCTACCGATGTAAATGAATCAGCATTATTATCCATGTAGACTTGCAGCATCAACACAGAAGCGGCAATTAACAATACGTCTGGCACTGAGCTTAAGGTGGTGTAAATGTAAGTAATCACATCATCAATCCAGCCTTTAAAATAACCTGCCATAAGCCCTAATAATAAGGCGAAAGGCAACATAATCAGAGTGGTGAGCGTGCCGATAACCAGACCTGTGCGAATACTTTTGATCGCTTGATAAAACACATCTTGCCCAACCTTATCTGTGCCTAAAACATGATAATAATACGACAGATAAACAAGGCTACTACTGACTAAAATGATCACTAACAAGGTGATGAAAATAGCTTTCCAGGCGACTTGAGATGTGCCTGTCTGATGTATTGTTTGCCATATTTGAGAAAATGACTGTTTTGGGAATACTTTGAGCACAATCGCCAAACTCAACACTACCCAAACTAAACCACCTAACAGCAAACCTATTAACAATTTACTAAAGATGTCACTGGTTTTTGCATCGAGTGTTTTTAAGTGTGAACCCGCATATTCTAAACGAGGATAAACACGTAATTGTTGACCATTAACCTCTACTGTTTCTTTAACAAATAAATGAGTCGCAAACGGCGCAGAATAAGATTTTTCAGTTTTTTGACGAATGTCGCTAAACATCCAATCTAGGACACTAATAACTTCAACCGAGTGCGTTTCGGTTTTTGTTGGCTTATCCAACAAGGGGTTAAAATGCACCGTATCCAACACCCCAACAAAAACATACATAATTAATACAACAGCCGATATAGAGCCTGCTGTGCTATGAAAAATAGAACGCCATTGCACCATAAACTGACGGTTCTTTTTTAACTGCCAAGCCGTCAAAAAAGTAATTATCAGCAATAAATAAATTAACGCATCGGTCCATAAAATAACGGGAGAAACTAAAGACATCACTCAAACCTCACGCGAGGATCAACTAAGGTATATGAAATATCAGTTAGAATTAAGCCAATGATATACAACACAGAACCTAAGAACACCATCGAGCGCACGATGGCAAAATCCTGTGATTGAATCGCATCAATGGTATAGCTGCCAAGCCCTGGAATGCCAAAAAATGACTCGGTCACCAAGCTGCCCATAAACAATAGCGGCAAGATAACCACCACGCCGGTTAAGATAGGAATCATTGCATTTTTAAGCACATGCCTAAACAACACGCGTAATTCAGACAGTCCTTTAGCACGAGCTGTACGCACATAATCTTTATTAATTTCTTCTAAAAAGATGCTGCGATACCAACGCACACCAGATCCAATACCACCAATTAAACCAATGATGATGGGTAGGATTAAAAATTTAATCGCATCGACCCCCGAGTCATAGCCTGATATCGGCACTAGGTGTAACAGCTTACTGACTAACCACTGGCCACCGACGATATAAAATAACCCTGATATCGACATTAACACCACACAAAATACCACGCCCCAAAAATCTATATAGGTGCTTCTAAAAAAGACAATTAACAACGACAGTGTAATATTAATGAGTAACCCCAATATTAACCCTGGTATGGCCAAGGCTAAGGACGGCCACATACGTTGACTAATATCCCAGCCAATATCACGACCACTGTCTGAACGACCGAAATCAAAGATGAATAAACGCAACGATTTTTGCACAAAAATGGTGTCAGTTACTTGCGAAATGCCTGTTTGCTCAGTATTAAAAAACAAGGGCTTGTCATAACCTCGCTCCTGCTTCCAATTGTCTATGGCGACTTGTTTCACGTGCTTTTGACCCAGATGCATGCGCGCCACATCGTCAGGCGTATTCACCATAAAAAATAGCATAAAAGTCAGTAAATTAACGCCTATTAATAACGGAATGGCGTACAGCATACGACGGGTAATAAAAGCGCCCACTAGGGTTTTCCTCCTACGCTGGATGTTTCACTTTTTTTCCAAACTCGCCATGCAGGAACCAATGATAAAACGAAGATAAGTAAGCCTAAAACTAATGGCCAGACAATAGGTTGATTCCATTCTTTTCGACGTTGCTCTCTAAGCACTGGATCAACGCGTTTATACATCAAGGTGTTATGCGACATAGCATTGGGCTTAGAGTTAAAATACCACTCATGATGCAAAGAAAAACTTTTTGGATGTAATCCCCAAAGCCATGGACTATCGTTTTGTAAAATAATGAGGGCGTCATCAATAACGGCTTGTCGCGCAGGTGAATTAGGCATGTCTTTCATTTTTTCAAATAACCGATCAAACTTTGGATTACTATAATTGGCGGCATTTTCACCCTGGCTGTTGACCTTGCCATGAGGCCCATAGAGTAAGAACAAAAAATTCTCAGGATCAGGATAATCAGCATTCCAACCCCACATAAATAACTGTGCGGTGCCTTTACTCATTTTACCGCGAAAGCGATTATAATCGGTACTGCGAATCACTAATTGAATATCAATTTTATCGAATTGCTTACGCCACCAAGCCAAACGTGCCTTACTATCGGGGCCACTGCCAGTGGTGTCTAAATACAAAATAAGCGCCTTACCCGTTTTAACATTTACTCCATTTTCATAACCTGCTTCGGCTAACAATCCCTTGGCGATGCTGATTGGTTTTTTAACCGCCTTACCATCTTGCCAAGTAAACAGGGTTTTATTGACGCCCAATTCACCCTGTTGAAAACCAAAAATACCAGGCGGTATCGGCGACTGAGCCACGATGCCACGACCGTTTGAAAATATAGAAATGTACTCGTCATAATCCACCGCAATACCAATGGCTTGCCTTAATTTTCTGGCCGCCTCACTATCACCACCAACCACTTCATCCAGCATATTAAAGCCAAAATAAAAGCTTGATGGCGCAACACTGGTTTTAAGCTGAATCCCTTGTTGTACCATATCATCGGTAAGTTGCACACCGCCATCACCACCCATGCTGATGACTTGATCAAAGCTGCTCGAACTCACCCCAGATGTATCGTAATAGCCTTGTAAAAATTTATTCCAATAAGGAATGTTTTCTTTCTCTAAACTAAACACTGCCTTATCTATTAATGGCAAGGTTTTGCCTGCATCATTTAACAGACCGTTCTCCTTATCTTCAGGCATACCTTCAGACGGATATGGCATGCCTCTAAAGTTGGGGTTTTTTGTCAACACCATTTGCTTATTTGGGTTATTAACAGCCAGCTCAAAAGCACCCGTACCAACAGGATACCAATCTAGACTGATATTTTTATTTTGCAGTAGCTGTTGATGGTAAAATTGCTCGACTTCATAAGGTATAGGCGCAAAAAAGGGCATGCTTAACCAATATAAAAACTGCGGATAAAGCCCTTTAATTTTGATGCTATAACGGTATTTGCCCAGCTGCTTAACCCCGCTTAACTCATAGTCATTAAGGTTAAGCCAAGTATCTTTATCTAACTCGGCTGACACTGATTTCAGCTCAGTCGATAATGCATCTAAACCATCAATATAATCTGTCATTAAACCTAAAATAGGCGAATGAAATCGGGGGTTAGCCAAGCGTTTCATTTGATAAATAAAATCTTCGGCGGTTAATTCGCGCGTTGCCGTTTGGCTAAAGTCACTTAACTGATAAATATTCGAGACATCACTAGCCGTTAGATTCAAATATTGAGCGAGCCCCTGTTTATTTTTAACAAATGCAGGGTGATTTTGAAATTTAATGCCTTGCTGTATTTCTAATTCATAGATCGTATAAGCCACCTTGCCCGAATCTAAAGCAACCGCATTGTCCTCAGCGTCATAATATATCACCGAAGGCATTTGAGTCAGCACCAAGGGTTCTAGGGTGTAAGGACGTTTTAAATAATGGTATTGCAACGGCGGCTCATAAATTTGACCAATAATCGCATATTCATCAGAGCTATAAGAACGCACAGGATCCATATGTTTGGGGCGAGCCGAAAATGAACTGTATAGAATATTTCCCGTGGCATCCGCAGGGTAAGGATTATTCCAAGGATTATCAGAACACGCTGTGAGTGCTATAAAGCCAATAATGAGTAACGCTATCTTTTTCAAACTGGTTTGGAGTTTATTATTATATTGTTACTGTACTTCAACAAAGTTAAAAATTCTACATGGCAAGTCATTCATTTCATGCGAAAATAGCTTTTTCTTATTCTACAACGTCAGAGGACATTCCATGGGATTTTTAACGGGTAAAAAAGCACTGATTACTGGTGTTGCGAGTAATCGTTCAATCGCTTATGGCATAGCAAAAGCCATGCACAGAGAAGGTGCGGAATTAGCATTCACCTATGTTGGCGACCGATTTAAAGGCCGAGTTGAAAAATTTGCTGCCGAATTTGGCTCAGACATTGTTATTTCATGTGATGTGGCTAACGATGCAGAAATTGACAGTACGTTTAAAACATTAGGTGAATCTTGGGATACGCTAGATATTCTGGTTCATTCAATCGCTTTTGCTCCTAGAGAGGCTCTTGATGGTGATTACCTTGATGCAGTCACTCGCGAAGCTTTTCAAATTGCTCACGACATTAGCTCATACAGCCTTGCTGCCATGGCAAAAGCTGCGCGACCCATGATGATTGAACATGGTGGTGCTATTGCTACGCTTAGCTACTTAGGCTCAGAACGCGCACTCCCTAATTACAATGTAATGGGGGTTGCTAAAGCCAGTTTAGAAGCCAATGTACGTTATATGGCTGCTTCTTTAGGGCCGCAAGGCATTCGTGTTAATTCAATTTCAGCAGGCCCTATTAAAACATTAGCATCGGCTGGTATTGGTAGTTTTAAAAAGATTTTAGATGAAGTCGAAAAAAATGCGCCTATGCGTAAAAACGTAACCACTGAAGATGTGGGCAATACCGTGGCTTTTTTATGCTCTGATCTTGGCAAAGGCATTACGGGTGAAAATATCTATGTTGATTCGGGTTATAACATTGTCAGCATGGGTGTTTTAGATTAATACCTAAATCGTCTCTGTAAAAATAGTCACAAGGAAGTGATAATCAATAAAGGCTCAATGGTCGTTCGACCACTCAATAATCTCGTCAAAATCACCTTCATATAACACATGCCCATCGCGTTTAGTCATTTGATAGTCATACATTGGATCGTAATACTGCGTTAATAGAATCTCAAACACAGGTTGGAAATCGCTTGAATCGGCATCGTTAAATAATGTTTTTAAGGCTTTTTCCAAATGTGTTTTTACTTGTTGATAACGCTCAAGCCCTAAACGCTTTTGCACTCGCTCTAAGCTCGACAAAGAGTATTCTGCATACTTCTGTTGTGCTTGCTCGCCATATGCTTGCTGATAATCTGGCCACAAATCATCAACATAATCTTGCGTAATATTTTTCACCCGCTGTTCTTCGCTTACTTTTAAAATAATACTCGGTGAGCCGATCATTTTGTGGTGTAAATTATCGGTCATCACGCAACGGCCAATCATGCGGCCTTCATCTTCTACAAAGAGAGTTTTATCGGGATAGTTTTCACGATGCTTGAGCATCTCAATGCTAATTTGGTTCTCAAAATTTATCGGTGTGGGCTGACGGTCATACACATTACGGCCAAAGGCCGAACCTTTGTGCTGAGCGATGCCTTCAAAGTCTAAATAATGGCGCATTTTTAACAGCACATGGGTTTTTCCACTGCCTGTTCTGCCTGCCACACGAATAAAAGGCACTTGTTGAATACTGCGATCAAGCTCTTCGATAAGATATCGTCGTAGCGCTTTGTAACCGCCTTTAACATAAGGATAATCCACACCATGCTCATTGAGCCATTGCTGCGTTATGCGCGACCGTAAACCGCCACGAAAACAGTATAAATATCCGTTGGCATTCGCCTGACAAAACTTCTCCCAACGCTGTATTCGCTCAGTTTTTATTTCGGGTGTGATGAGTTCAGTTCCTAACTTTATCGCCTCATCTTGCCCAGCATCCTTGTATTTTATACCGATCAGTTCACGTTGTTTATCGTCCAAAAGTGGGGTATTGATCGCGTGCGGAAAAGCGCCTTGATTAAATTCAATTGCCGCCCTCACATCTAAAAGCGGTATGTCGTTTAAAAATAGGTGTTTGAAATCGTCGGTATCTATACGTTTTATCATCCCACTATTATAATCGTTTCGGGCTTAAGAAATAGCGCAATAAGCCGATAACAAGGGAACTTAAGAATAAAATTTTATATAATCTGCTATACCATAATGTAATCATGAAATTTCGTAATGATCCAACTTCTTGTAATGACTTAATCATCACCTTAGCGCTGATCGCGTTACTGGTTATTGCTGCATTTTATTGGCTGTATCATCGAGGCGAAGCTGCATTAGACAGTCATCACCAACTCACCAATACAATAAGTTCGTTAAAACATCAGTCAACACAGCAACAAGAAACCATACAATCTTTAAATCAGACTTTACAAAATAAAACTAAAACCCATCAAGCGACTCAGCTTCAACATAAACAGGTGCAACTTGAATTTGATCATAATGCTCAGCAGTTAACAGCCAACATTCAACAGCTCAATGCTAAAAATTCTGAATTAGAAAATACCATTATAAAATTGCATGGTGCTACCGACATAGCGATGGTTGCCCTAAGTGATTCGGGAATAAACTTAAAAGAGTCTTACCAATTATCTGAAAAAGAATTTAATGATTATAAGATGTTACGCAAAGAAATTGTCGAGTATCAATTTAAAGCCAAAAACCGATTAGATGAGATCAACAATTGGCAAAAAGAAGTGATTAAATTAAAAAGCCAACTGGCTAATACCGACGTACAAATCAGTCAGCTTAAAAGCCGTTTTACGGTATTTGAAATGAACCATGAAATTCTATTTAGCAAAGGTCAAACCCAACTAAAACAAGCTGGTCGCAAAGTGTTATCTCAATTGGCTGAGGTTTTTAGGCAATACCCTAATCGGCAAATCGCCATTCAAGGACACTCTGACAATCAAAATTTAGGGCGCACCTTAAAAAAACGCTTTAATTCCAACTGGGAGCTTGCAGCCGCAAGAGCGGCTTCGGCCATTTACTATTTACAAAATAATGAACGCATCTCCCCTGAGCGCATGATCTTAGTATCCTATTCTCAATATCGTCCAAAAGAAAGTGCTCGCACGCAACAGGATCATGCTGCTAATCGGCGTATTGAAATAATATTAATGCCGAAAGATTTTGATTTCTTCCGTGAAACCACCGACTAGGGTTTTATCTCCAGCCTGCTCTATCCATTAATTTAACTGCTGCACTGTTATTCTCACCTAAAGCGGTTAGATTTAAGCTATCTGCTTTAAAATCACCAAAAGATTTCAAGGTCTCAGATATTTCAGCGCCCAGTACGACTGGGTATTCATTATTCACTTCGGCATACCATCTTTGCGATTCGTCAGTGACCATAAATTCTAACAATTTCTCTGCTGCCTTTATGTTTTTAGCATATTTAGTGATGCCTGCACCACTCACATTAACATGCGCACCACGTTCACCATCCGCTTGATTCGGCCAAAATACTGCTAGCTTTTCTCCAACTGCAATATCACGCGCCTTATCACTGTTTAACAGTCGACCTAAGTAATAGGTATTGACCAAGGTGACATCACACTGGCCTGCCGCAACTGCTTTTAACTGACCCGTATCGCCACCAGAAGGTGGGCGTGCAAAGTTGGCAACCAATCCTTTAGCCCACTGTTCAGTTGTTTCAACACCCTTCACTTCTAACATTGAAGCAACTAGAGATTGATTATAAACATTACCTGAAGAACGAATACATAAACGCCCTTTCCACTTTACATCAACAAGGTCTTCATAGGTACTCATCTCTGAAGCTTGCACACGGTCTTTAGCATAGATTAATGTGCGCGCACGCTGTGACATACCAAACCAATAGTTGTCTTTATCCCTTAAATAAGCTGGAATCTTTGCTTCAAGAATTTTATTGCTAATAGGCTGTAAAACACCTGCGTTTTTAGCACGTTGCAAGCGCCCTGCATCTACCGTAATAAACATATCAGCAGGGCTTAACTTGCCTTCGATTTCTAACCGCTTTAATAAACCATCTGCCTTACCTGTGACTAAACGATAATTGATGCCTGTCTCTTCTTTAAAACGCTTGAGCAAGGGTAAAATTAATGCCTCTTTACGGGCCGAATAAATATTAACAACCTCTTTAGCCTGAGCAAAGTTAGGCATGGCTAAAAGCGTGAGTACTAGAGAAGAATTAACAATGGTTTTATAAATCATAAGTATATTACTAAAAAATGAAGGGGTTATTTTAAATGAGAATACATCTTATTTGCAACTAAAGATTTTATCTCGGCGAAAGATTTAAAATACAGCGACAAGATATTTTGTTCATTTTCATCTTGTTGTTGGTTCAAGCCATATTTTAATTTCTGTTGTGATGTTGAATAAACAATTGAATCAAACCATCTATCCCAACATGAAAAGGCAACACCAAAATTTTTATCAATATGCTCTGGCGCATAAGAATGATGAATATGATGTTGGGCAGGTGACATAAAATAACGCTCTACGCCCTTCCAATATCCAATGGATACAGATGAGTGTCGTAAATTAGAGCCTAGAGCGTTAAACAAAAAGCTCAATACACTGGCACCGAATACGGTGACTAACGTCACTTTGTCACCAAAGAAAAATATAAATGTCGCGACGCAAAAACCTTGCACAACAGCACCTCGAAGCGAAAACAAAATACCTTCAATCGGGTGAGAACGAAAAACGGTTAATGGGTTAAGCGAAGTAGCACTATGATGTACTCGGTGAAATGACCAAAGCACAGGGAATGTATGCAGCCAACGATGCACCCAATAACGGGCAAAATCATCAACAATAAATAAGAAAATAGTAAAGCCCATTGCGATTAGCCATGCAGGAATGTCGGCTTGAATGACGGCTCTACCGTTAAATAAATCATGCAAAGCGGTGAACACTAATGTTGCCACTACTACCTTCCCTAATAACCTAGGAGATAGCATAAGCATGATTATGCTATTGAAAAACATCAATAAATAGTCTGCTCGAGCTGAACGAGATAACCAATCTGTTCGATTAAATATAGTTTTAAAACTGGCTCCCGCATTCATGTTTTTATAAGCGATGAGCCAAATTAAAGATATCACTAAAGCCGAGACTAAATAACCCCAAAAAATTCTTTTTTGAGGGTCACTAAACGCAGAAAGCCATTCATTTATAGCTTCATAAATGAATGGCAAAATAGCAGTTTCTAACACGCTAATTAAATCAGCGTAAAACTTTAATCATTTTCAGCACTTTTACTGCTACCTAATGATTTAAGTAAACCAGACATATCACCGGTAACATCATTCTTTTTAACTTTTAAGTCAAAATGATCAGCTAAAAGAGCTTGAACTTTAATCATATTAACCATGTAGTCGCCAAGGCTAGTATCGCCACCAGTGATATAATTACCGTCAGCATCTATTCCAATAACTTGATTGCCACCTAGTAAAACAGGGCCATAACCTATCAGGCGATTTAACTGAACAGCTAAGCCAC
>CAZORZ010000005.1:0-12318 GCA_964582255.1 uncultured Gammaproteobacteria bacterium
CAGTGATGATGAGTTTGATGTTGAAGCAACAGATATTGTTGCTGTTATGGGCAGTGATGATGAGTTTGATGTTGAAGCAACAGATATTGTTGCTGTTATGGGCAGTACTGATGATAGAACTTTCATTGATATTTCAGCCTATGTTGGAGATGAATTGGCTAAGACAACTACTTTTGCAGAAATATCAGAAACGCAAGCAGAAGACGTTGAAAAGGACGAAATTGATCTTGATTTAGGTTCGATTGATACCGACCTACCTATTGATGATAGATTTATAGATATTGATGGAGACTCTGAACTCGATTTAGACTTCGAAATTGATGGTCTCGATGATGTGGTCGATCTAAAAAATGATATGCCCCTAACAGGCATTGATGAGGAATTAGAAATTCCTGAAGTTGATATTGATATAAATATTGAAGATGAAGATTTTGGTGATATTGAAGGTCTGATGTTACCTGACGATGTTGATGAAGTCGGTACAAAATTAGATTTAGCAAAGGCTTTCCATGATATGGGTGACACTGAAGGAGCTAGAAGCAGCCTTGAAGAAGTGCTGATTGATGGCAATGATGAGCAAAAGGCTGAAGCTGAAGATCTCTTGAAACAAATGGCTGACTAAAATAAATTGTATGACTATTTCAAAAGCCTGCTTGCAGGCTTTTTTTTTGAAATGAGGGAACGTGGCTAAATATTCAGCAGGCATTCAATACGATGGAACCTCATACTGTGGGTGGCAAAGACAGAGCAGCGTTACCACGGTTCAGCAAGTAGTCGAAACAGCGATCTCTAAAATTGCCAATGAACCAATCACTATTTTTTGTTCAGGACGAACAGACACAGGTGTACACGCAATAGAGCAAATCATCCATTTTGAAAGTAAAGCCATACGCGATGATTATGCTTGGAGGATGGGGTGTAACTCTTCTATGCCAAAGGATGTTCGGCTAATGTGGTGTCATACTACAGCCGATGATTTTCATGCTCGTTTTAGCGCAACAGCAAGGAAGTACCAGTACGTGATACATAATGCGCGTACTCAAAGTGCATTAATACGAGACCGGGTGTGCTGGATATCTCAGAAATTAAATGAGCATGATATGCATCAGGCAGCTCAGTTTTTGCTGGGTGAAAATGATTTCTCAGGTTTTAGGGCAAGTGGTTGCCAAGCCAAAACGCCTTATCGGCATGTTCATAATATTTCGGTGGATAAAAAAAATGACTTTGTGATCGTCACAATAACAGCCAATGCCTTTTTACACCACATGGTACGAAACATTGTAGGTTCACTAATAGAAGTGGGAAAGGGACGGCAAAAACCGCAATGGATAGCACATTTATTAGCCGAAAAAAATAGAACCAAAGCAGCAGCAACAGCATTGGCCTGCGGGCTATATTTCGTAAAGGTCTCTTACCCCAAAAAATACAATTTAGGGCAGAGCCAGTTTAGCATAGATGATTTATTATAACCCCGTAAACAGGGGTTAATTAAGGAAACTTTGATTAAGTTTCTTTGGGTTTTTTGGGTGTATTAATGTCTGCAACCAAAGGACAGGCGCTTTCTCAGCCCGTTACCTTTTGGCAAATTTCAACAGTGGCTAGAAAAGTCGTGAGACTAATTTATTCGATGGGTCGTTCGGTGATTAGTAACTTATAGTTTATAGCTTTTAAGGCTCGCTCAATAGTAACATTAATTGTTGATCCAGGCTTTAACGAAGCGACTTGATCAACCACATCTCGTGCTTGAAAAATCTTTTCTTTATTGATATGAGTGATGATGTCAGCTGTTTTTAGTCCCGCTTTAAAAGCAGGGCTTTGATCAAATACATCGACAATTAAAACCCCTTTACTCTTTCCATTAGCATCAAGTTCTTTAGCGTTGATGCCGTTTACGCCAAACCAGCCACGTGAGATTCGCCCATTCTTTAACAGCTCTTGCATGATGTTCAGAACCAAGTTGGTTGGAATGGCAAAGCCAATACCTTGAGAACCACCAGATTGGCTGAATATAGCGGTATTTAAGCCGATCATATTGCCCTGTGTATCGATTAATGCACCGCCTGAGTTACCAGGGTTAATCGATGCGTCGGTTTGGATGAAGTTTTCATAGGTATTGATACCCACTCGATTTCTGCCAGTGGCACTGATGATGCCCATAGTCACTGTTTGGCCGACATTAAGAGGATTGCCTATAGCCAGTACCACATCGCCAACGCGTAAGTCAGTACTGGCGCGCAACTCCATTTTTTGTAGATTGCGAAAGGGGATTTTTAAAATTGCGATATCAGTTTCTTTATCCTCACCAACGACAATTGCAGAGGCACTTCGGCCATCTCTAAGATGCACCAAAATATTAGCCGCGTCTTGAATGACATGATGATTAGTAATGATGAGTCCATTGGCAGTGATTATCACCCCAGAGCCTAGGTTAGCTTGTAGAGGTGTATTGCTACTATCTCTGCTATCAGATGAAAAACGCTGTGTATAGATGGTGACAACTGATGGGGCGGCCTTCTCAACGGCATTAGCAAAAGATAATTTGACATGGACTAAAGGTGTGGGCTGCGAAGCACTAGCCCATTGTGAAGCACTATTTTTAAGGTCTGTAATAATAGTGGGATTATTAAAATTTAAAACATAAATTACGGCAGCCAATAAGCCAAAAGCAATGGGTAGAATGAGGTGCTTTAATGATTTCATTGATTTAAACTAAATAGAATTTGAATCAGTATAAAACAGAACCACTATGAAATTAAAACAGTTAGTTGAATATTGTCATCATTATTTGGAAGTTGATCAGTTTAAGGATTATTGTCCGAATGGCCTTCAGGTCGAAGGAAGTGAAGATGTTAGGCTTATTGTGACTGGAGTGACAGCTTGCGAAGCGTTGATTGATCGAGCCATTGATTTAAACGCACAAGCTGTTTTAGTGCATCATGGTTATTTTTGGAAAGGTGAGGCACAGCCCATCATCGGTTTAAAAGGAAATCGGATAAAAAAGCTTATTAAAAATGACATGAGCTTATTGGCTTATCACTTACCGTTGGATGCACATCAAATTGTGGGTAATAACGCACAATTAAAAAAACAATTTGGCGCCAGCATAAAAGGCAGTTTCTATAATTACAATGGTCATGATATTGCATTGTATGGAGAGCTGGAACGACAACAAACAGTCGAAGAGTTTAGTGCTAAAATCGGTGTTAAATTGGGAAGAGAAGTGATGTTAATTAAAGGTGATGAGCGGCCAGTTAAAACAATCGGTTGGTGCTCAGGTGGAGCTCAAGGCGGTTTTGGAGAAGCCATTAATTTAGGCGTTGATGCTTATATTAGTGGTGAAATTTCAGAAAACACCTTTCATTTGGCAAAAGAAAGTGGAGTTCATTATCTATCAGCAGGGCATCATGCGACAGAAAAAGGAGGAGTGCAGGCATTGGGTGCTCATCTGGCTAATGAGTTTAAAGTACAAGTGCAGTTTGTGGATATTGCTAATCCAGTTTAATTTAATGTTGGCTGTATAAAGTGATGAATTGATTTTTAATGCCTAAATTGCAAGATATGACTCGACGAAAAAGCTGAAATACGTTATATTCGCGCGCAAAATTGCTGTGTCACAATATTTTTATTTGGAAGGTAGATATTAAAAATATTGTGACACAGCTTAATCAAAGATTTTATCATTATTGAGAGGTTCAGATGTCATCTGAAGGTGTAGATAACAGTAGACGCCGGTTTTTAACTGTCGCTACTTCAGTCGTAGGTGGAATTGGTGCAGTCTTTGTTGCCGTCCCTTTCCTATCAACTTGGAATCCAAGTGCAAAAGCAAGATCAGCAGGTGCGCCTGTTGATGCAGATATCGGTAAATTAGAGCCGGGTCAGCAAATTATCGTTAAATGGCGCGGCAAACCAGTTTGGATTGTACGTCGTGGCGATGAGGCTTTGAAAACATTAAAGCTAATGGAGCCTAATCTACGGGATCCTTTATCAGATGAAAGTGAGCAACCTGCTTACGCTAAAAATGAATATCGTTCAATTAAGAAAGAGTTTTTAGTTGTTGTTGGTATCTGTACCCACTTAGGCTGTTCTCCAAGCTATCGTCCAGAAATTACAGCGGATTGGCTAGGGGGCTTTTTCTGTCCATGTCATGGCTCTACTTTTGATATTTCTGGTCGAGTGTTAGCAGGTGTTCCTGCACCGCTTAATCTTGTTATTCCGCCACATCGTTATGTTAGTGACACTGTAATCTTAATTGGCGAGGACGGAGAATAATATGAGTGATTCAAATAATGGCCTATTAGGCTGGATTGATGCGCGCTTTCCCCTCACAAAAATGTGGGAAGAGCATCTTTCAAAATACTATGCGCCAAAAAACTTCAACTTTTGGTATTTTTTTGGTTCTTTAGCCTTGTTAGTGTTGGTGTTACAAATCGTAACAGGCATTTTCTTAACCATGCAATACAAACCAGATGGCGCATTAGCATTCGCCTCAGTTGAATACATCATGCGTGATGTTGAATGGGGGTGGTTAATTCGTTATCTTCATTCTACGGGTGCTTCTGCGTTCTTCGTTATTATTTATCTGCATATGTTTCGTGGCCTAATGTATGGCTCATATCAAAAACCTAGAGAGCTAATTTGGGTCTTTGGTATGTTGATTTTTGTCGCTTTAATGGCAGAAGCATTTATGGGATATTTGTTGCCTTGGGGACAAATGTCTTATTGGGGCGCTCAAGTTATTATCTCGTTGTTTGGTGCGATTCCAGTCATTGGCGATGATATAACATTATGGATACGTGGTGATTTTGTTATCTCTGATGCCACACTTAACAGATTTTTTGCCTTACACGTTATTGCAGTGCCTTTAGTGCTTATCATGTTAGTCGTTATGCATATATTGGCACTTCATGAAGTGGGTTCTAACAATCCTGAAGGTATCGAAATTAAGAAACACAAGGATGAAAACGGTATTCCATTAGATGGCATTCCCTTCCACCCTTATTACTCAGTCAAAGATATTGTTGGGGTAGTGGTATTTTTAATGCTATTCAGTGTTGTGGTGTTTTTTATGCCAGAAATGAATGGTTTCTTTTTAGAGCACGCAAATTTCGTTCCAGCTAACCCATTTAAAACACCCGACCATATCGCGCCAGTTTGGTATTTTACGCCGTTCTACGCTATTTTAAGAGCTATTCCAGATAAGCTTCTGGGTGTTATTGCAATGGCTGCCGCGATTGTGGTGTTATTTTTCTTACCTTGGATAGACCGTGCAAAAGTACATTCAATTCGTTATCGTTCTACCGCTTTTAAAGTCATACTGACTTTATTCGTCGTGAGCTTTATTGTCTTAGGTTACTTAGGTGCAATACCAGCAACCGAAACAAGAACCATGTGGGCAAGAATTTGTACCTTTATATACTTTGGTTATTTTGTTGCGCTATGGTTTATTAGTAAAAATGAAAATACTAAGCCAGTACCAGAGAGGATTGCATAATGGATCGTATACACAGCATGTTGAGCATGAAAAAAATCTTAATGACGTTGGCATTGGTAATGCCAACAATGGCAATCGCGGCTGGCGTTGGTGCTACTTTTCCAAACGATGAGATTGACATCGACTGGAGTGATAAAGCATCTATGCAGCGTGGCGCGCAAATGTTTTCTAATAACTGTTTAAGTTGCCACGCGGCGGGTTATTCTCGTTATAATCGCGTTGGTGCAGACTTAGGCTTAACTGACCAACAAGTACTAGACAACTTAGTGTTCACCACCGATAAATATGGTGAAAAAACTAAAGTTGGTCAATTAATGACAACAACTATGACTGTTGATTATGCGGAACAAGCATTTGGCACAGCACCTCCTGATTTGTCATTAATCGCTCGCTCACGGGGTACTGACTGGCTTTATAATTATATGCGTGGATTCTACATTGATGAGTCTCGCCCAATGGGTGTGAATAATGGCGTATTTGATAAGGTTGGAATGCCGCACGTATTAGTTGAGTTAGAAGGTACTAAAAAAGCGATTTGGGAAACCCAAGAAGACGATAATGGCAACAAGTCAAAAGTTATCGTTGGTTTTGAACAGGTGACCAAAGGCACTCTTTCAACAGAAGAGTATGATGCCGCAGTACTTGATCTGGTTGCTTTTCTAGATTATGTGGCTGAGCCATATAAAGAAAAACGTCAAAGTGTTGGTGTCGGCGTTTTAATCTTCTTATCGTTCTTGCTGATTCTGACTTATCTCCTTAAGAAAGAATACTGGAAAGATATTCATTAAACTTTTAACTATTTAAAAGTTTACAAGGGCCCTAATGTACTTTCAGTGCTTTAGGGCTTTTTATGTCCTATCATTTATAAAGGTTTAAATTATGTCCGCTGTGGCTAATCGTCGTTCAGTTATGAACTGTTTCTCTTCTCCTGTTGACCCTCAATGTCATCGTACCCGTATTGTTTTGGCCGAAAAAGATATCGCGGTTGAAATTCATGACGTTAATGTTGATGAAATGCCAGAAGATTTGTTAGATATAAATCCTTATGCAACGGTGCCGACCATCGTAGATAGAGATCTAGTGTTGTATGATGCACGAGTATTAATTGAATATATTGATGAGCGTTTTCCACATCCTCCGTTAATGCCTGTTGATCCTGTTTCGCGTGCTAAAAGCCGTTTGGGTTTATTTCGAATTGAAAGTGATTGGTATAGTTTATTGCCTGATTTAGAAGGCGGTACTGATAAAAAGAAAGAGCAGGCACGAAAGGCATTAAGAGAAAGTTTAATTAATGCAACTGAAGTATTTGAAGCAATGACTTTTTTCTTATCAGAAGACTTTAGTTTATTAGATTGCAGTATTGCTCCGATTTTATGGCGCTTAGATCACTATGGTATTGAATTGCCAGACCATGCTCAGCCGATTAAAGATTATATGAAACGTGTTTTTGAACGCCCTTCATTTCAGGCAAGTTTGTCAGAACAAGAAATTGATATGGAAGTTTAAGTTCACTTCATAGCTTTGCAAAAGGCGTTGTGATAACGAAAGTTTTACTGTCGTTATCACAACGCCTTTTTTGTGTAATAAGCTAAGTTATCATTGAAGCGAAAAAAACCGCTGAATTCAACGTTACGAGATATAAATTATGACATCCAATAAACCCTATATGATAAGAGCGCTATTCGAATGGATTGTTGATAATGGCTTAACACCCTATCTACTGGTTAATGAATTGAGTGATAATTTAATGGTGCCCCAAGGCATTGCGAATGATAATAAAATTATTTTAAATTTATCGCCCAGTGCAACTCGTGACCTTGATATGACTAACGAAGCTGTCATGTTTTCTGCTCGGTTTCTCGGTAAGCCTGAGAATTTGTATATCCCAACACATGCTGTACTGGCTATTTATGCCAATGAAAATGGAGAGGGTATGATGTTTCCAAAAGAGGTAGTTAGTGAAATCACAGAAGTCATTGATTCAGTGAAGCCACAGCAGCAAGAAGGTAAAAAGAAATCGGTTAAAAAGGCTCAAAAACCAATCCTAACTGTTGTGAAATAACGACGTTTACAGCATTGACTCAGCCTTACATAATAGTCTGTTTTAAAAGGCGTTCTTTATCCATTCAAAATTAATGCCTGTTTGATTGCCCTGTGACAGGATAGCGTCAAAACGACAATTGTAAGCTTGGAACTTTTGGTTTTTTTGAATAAAAAATAAAGCAGTTTGGTGTATTTTATGCTGTTTCGAGGGCGTTATACTTTCAGCTGCGCTGCCAAATTTTGTTGATTTACGGTGTCTGACTTCAATAAAACAGAGGGTATCTTGTTCCAACATTATCAGGTCAATTTCGCCGAAGCGTGAAAAAAAATTGGCTTCAATTAATATGAGATTATGGCGCAACAAATACTGCTTCGCTTGC
Source organism: uncultured Gammaproteobacteria bacterium (assembly GCA_964582255.1). Taxonomy (GTDB): domain Bacteria; phylum Pseudomonadota; class Gammaproteobacteria; genus CAYZQE01. Next base: position 7,915 of record CAZORZ010000005.1, read on the forward strand.
TCTTCAATGTCGAAGCCTAAAGCCCTCATTATTTCTTACTCAGTTAGTTGATCTGTAATGTCTATCGCCTTACCTTTTACATAGGTAGCAAGCAGCAATTCACGACGAATTTGGCCATTTTCATTAACGCTTAAGTTTCCAGTCAGACCTTGATATTGTTCATCTGGGTTTAATTGCAAACGCTTTAATTGTGGAATAAGTCGATAGGCATCAATGCCTAGGGCAAATAGGCGACTGTGTGATTTATTCAGAACAGGCCAATGTTTATTAATATCTTGAGCTTCTTTTAGTGTGTTGCTGTGAAGTGCCCAAGGCATCTCAACATAGTAGACACCGTTTAAATCCCGGTCATTATCTGCAGATTTTTTGGCTTTAGAATTTGATATATGCGAGGTTGCGTAAACCTGGATATCTTGAGCATAGTGAAATTTAAGTTGTGGTTTTATGATGCGTGCTTGACGCGCGTTAGCGCCAATAAAAATCATATCAATGTCTTGGCGTCTTCTAGGCTGAAACGCCGCCTTTTCGCCAATGACTGCTTGAATAATACCGTGACGAGATTTGCTATCATTTAAATTGAGTAAGCGTTTAATGGCATCACCATAATCATTCGCTTTAGCGGGGTACTGAGCTTCAGAATAGACGCTTCCTCCCAACCGTTCGTAACGCTGTTTAAAGGCCGTACTCAACCTAGTTCCCCATGTGGTATTTGGCATTAAAATGGCGGCACTGTAGTTTTGATTTAATAGAGCATAGTCTGCTACTTGCTTAGCTTCATCTTCTGGCCTTAAACCATATTGAAAAAGATTTTGGGTGACCCCCTTATGATTGGCATAATTTAATGCCAGTGTAGGCACATCAAGGCGTCCAGAAAAAGAAAGTTCAGTGATCGCCTTTTTGTTTAGTGGGCCAACCACAAAATCGGCGCCATTTTGAATGGCAAGATCATATTGTTGTTTAAAGTCTTTATCAGGGTCGATGCTAATAATTTCAATCTCAGCTTTAGCATCAGATGAGCTGTAATAGGCATATAAAAAACCATCTTGTATCGCAGTTGCAACCTTAGATAGTTTTCCTTTAAGAGGAAGCATGAGGGCAATTTTAGTTGGGGTTATGTAAATGTCTTTGCTTTGTAGCAGCAGGGTAGAGGCATAGGCCGTGGCACTATGATCCTGATAAACAGTGTGCCATTGTTGAATCCATGGCTCCATTTTGACGGGTAGCATGTTTGAACGCCGAGCAATTAATGAAAGTTCTAACCAGCCACGAAGCTCAGGTGTTTGGGGTTGAGCTAATGTCTTGATGATGCTGCTATCGGAAATTTTTTCAATTGCACCCCATAATGCGTTGAAGTTACTGTTAATGGCTTCAGAGTCGTCTAGGATTTTATGCAAAGCCAAGCGAAATTTAATGCTTTCAAGTGGCTTACCAATATTTAAAACCGACTTAGCTTTTACATTAAACGCTATTTTTAAAAACTTATTATCTAAAATGGTGGTGATGTCAGGGAGCGTAGAGAGACTCTGATAGGTTTTTCCATTATGAAAATAAGCGGCGGATAACAATGTGTTTTTATTAATAACATCATTCTTTCTGTTAAACTCGATGTCGAAATCAGTATAAAAATTAGGGATGACACTAAGCTTGTCATATTGATAAAGCATCAAAGCGGCTTGGTTTATGAATTTTGGTTTATCCGTTTCATTGCTCTCAGTAATCACTGATTTCCATGCAATAAACGCTTGTTGCCATTGTTGTTGTTGCTCAAAATCTTTGGCTGCTTGTAATGACGCAATTGATGGGCGAGTCTCTTCGGTCTTAACTGGCTGGATAACATCAGTGTTTTCTGGTGTAGTGGTGCATGAGCTTATAACCAGTAATGAAACTGAAACGATGATGGAGCGAATATAAAATTGTATGTGCATAAACTTAATCTTGAGAAAACAGTAAAATGAGTGGTGAGCTATATATTGTAGCAACACCGATAGGTAATTTAGATGATATTACCTATCGTGCCGTACGGCTACTAAAAGAGGTGGATTTAATTGAAGCAGAAGATACGCGGCATAGCTTAAAGCTACTGAATCATTTAGGTATTTCAAATCAGCTGATTTCTTTGCACGATCATAATGAAATTGATCGTATTGATTCAATCTTAAAGGCTTTGGCAGACGGTAAAAATGTTGCTTTAATTTCAGATGCAGGCACACCGTTGATTTCAGACCCTGGTTATCACCTGGTCAACGCGGTACGTGAAAAAGGTTATAGAGTTTGTGCTGTACCGGGAGCAAGTAGTGTTATTGCTGCATTATCCTGTGCAGGCTTGCCCACTAATGAGTTTTTATTCGTAGGCTTTTTGTCGCAAAAAAATCAAGAGAGGCTGAATAAGCTTGAAAGCTTTAAAGGCTTAAGTCATACCATTGTGTTATTAGAGTCGACTCATCGCATCATTCGACTGCTTGAACAAATTAATGAATGTTTACCGCTGACTAAGGTCGTTGTTGCAAAAGAAATGACAAAAACCTATGAAAAATTCATTAGTGGATCAGCAAATGAATGCCTAGCTATTTTTGCCGAGAGTGAATCTTTAGCCAAAGGCGAATTTGTGGTGATGTTGCATCAAAAAATTGAGGCTGACAACGATCAAAGTAATGCTGAAATAGATCGAACCTTGCAGCTATTACTGAATGAATTGCCATTAAAGAAAGCCGTGGCCATTACCGTCTCATTAACTGGTCAAAAAAAGAACAAGGTCTATCAAAAGGCTTTAGAAATGAAAATTCAGAATTAAAAGGATGAGAGAAATGTTATGCTATAGCTTGTTGCTGTCTGCTTAATCAGAGGCTCCTTAAGGAGCCTCTGATTAAGTTAATAAAATTTGAGCGCAGAAAAAACTGTCGCTATTTTCGTCGAAATGAGCCGTAATAGTCACTCTATTGCTGCGATTTTCGGTGAAAATATCGGCAGTTTTAGCAAGTTCAAAATTATTGGACTTGTTCAGAGGTTCCTTAAGGACTTCCTTAATTTATACTAAACACTCTAATGGTCTTATGAATCGAACTCGGGTAAAAATTTGTGGCATCACTCGTGTACAGGATGGTGTGGCAGCCGCTCAACTGGGTGTTGATTCAATCGGTTTGGTTTTTCATAAAAAAAGCCCACGTTTTGTTACCTTAGAGCAGGCAACTAAGATTAAAAATGCCTTGCCCTCGTTTGTCACTGTTACGGCTTTAATGATGGATGAACAGCAAAAATGGGTTGATGAAATCGTGGCGCAGTTAAATCCTGATTGCTTGCAATTTCATGGTGATGAATGCCCTGACGATTGTAATAAATATAATATCCCCTATATAAAAGCGATTGCGATGTCAGGCATGCAAAACCTAGAGTCATATATGAGTTGTTATCCAGATGCTCAAGCCTTTTTATTAGATAGCCATGCGGCTGGTCAACAAGGTGGCAGCGGAGAGGCTTTTAATTGGGCTAATATTCCAAAAGCATTGCAACAACAGATTATTTTGGCTGGTGGAATAACGCCCGAAAATGTTTATGCGGCGATTAAGCAAATATCACCTTGGGCAGTTGACTTAAGCAGTGGTGTTGAACAAAGCAAAGGGATTAAAGATTTTACGAAAATGCACACATTAATGAATGAGGTACGACGTGCCAACAACTAAACCAATTGATTATAGCCAATATCCAGATGCCAAAGGGCATTTCGGAGTTTATGGTGGGATTTTTGCAGCAGAAACCTTAATGGGGCCTTTGCAAGAATTAAAAGACGCTTATTTCAAATATAAAAATGATCCTGAGTTTCAACGCGAACTGGATTTAGATTTACAGCATTATGTGGGTCGTCCTAGCCCGGTTTATCATGCGGAGCGTTGGTCTCGTGAGCTTGGCGGCGCACAGATCTATTTAAAACGTGAAGACTTAAATCATACTGGCGCACATAAAGTTAATAATACTATTGGTCAGGCATTGTTAGCCAAACGTATGGGCAAAACGCGCATCATTGCAGAGACTGGGGCAGGTCAACATGGAGTCGCCTCAGCAACTGTTGCGGCTCGTTTAGGTTTAGAGTGCGTGGTGTACATGGGCGCAGAAGATGTGCAGCGTCAATCAGCTAATGTATATCGCATGAAATTATTAGGTGCAACGGTCGTGCCTGTACATTCTGGCTCTAAAACGCTAAAAGACGCGCTTAATGAAGCGATGAGAGATTGGGTGACCAATATTGATGATACCTTTTATATTATAGGCACAGTAGCTGGACCACATCCTTATCCAATGATGGTGCGTGACTTTCAAACCATCATTGGTCGTGAAGCGCGTGAGCAAATGCTTGCCCAAGCAGGTAAGCTTCCTGATGCTTTGGTGGCTTGTGTCGGTGGGGGCTCTAAT
>CAZORZ010000005.1:12331-14809 GCA_964582255.1 uncultured Gammaproteobacteria bacterium
GCGATTGGCTTGTTTCATGAGTTTTTAAGTGACGACAGCGTTAAAATTTTTGGCGTTGAAGGCGCGGGCGAAGGCATAGAGACAGGTAAGCATGCTGCGCCGCTGTGTGCTGGTAAAATGGGCGTATTACATGGTAACCGCACCTATTTAATGTCTGATGAAAATGGACAAACGATTGAAACTCATTGTATTTCAGCTGGTTTAGATTACCCCGGCGTTGGCCCTGAGCATGCTTGGTTAAAAGACATTGATCGCGCACAATACGTGTCAGTAACAGATGATGAAGCCTTAGAGGCTTTTCACCTATTAACAAAAGTCGAGGGCATTATCCCTGCACTAGAATCATCTCATGCTTTAGCCTATGCCAAAAAATTAGCGCCGACTATGGCAAAAGATGAAACGATTTTGGTGAACCTATCGGGTCGTGGCGACAAAGATATTCATACCGTTGCCAATATAGAAGGGATTACGGTATGAATCGCTTAAGCCAATGTTTTAACGCGCTAAAGAAGCAAAATAAAACCGCTTTAATTCCCTTTATCACGGCAGGTGATCCGCATCCGCAACATACCGTTGAGATCATGCATAATTTAGTGAAATCAGGTTCAGATATCATTGAACTGGGCGTGCCATTCTCCGACCCGATGGCTGATGGCCCAGTGATTCAAGCGGCAGATGAGCGCGCGTTAAAACATAATGTATCCTTAACCGATGTGATGAATATGGTGAAAACCTTCCGTGAGAAGGACGCAAAGACACCCGTTGTGTTAATGGGTTATTTAAACCCAATTGAGATAATGGGGTATGAAAAATTCGCCCAAGATGCTGAATCTCATGGTGTAGATGCCGTGTTAGTGGTTGACCTGCCTCCTGAAGAAGGTGATGAATTTATTCAATATACCCAGCAACACGGCATAGATGTTATATTCTTAATTTCACCCACAACATCAAATGAACGTATTAAATTAATTGCTAAATCCGCATCAGGATACTTATATTATGTATCGCTTAAAGGTGTAACGGGCGCGAATACATTGGATGTTGCATCGGTAGATGTTAAATTAAAAGACATTAGAGCCTTAGCTGACTTACCTATAGCAGTTGGTTTTGGCATCAAAGATGGGGCGACGGCTCAAGCGGTGGCTAAAATTGCAGATGCCGTGGTCGTAGGCAGTGTGTTGGTGAATAAAGTTGCGGCAACACCTGATGATATTGTCAAAATAAATAGTGGCATAGCAGATGTTTTGATAGACATGCGAAGCAAAATGAATGAAATTAGCTAACGACTTAGCGAGTTGTTATAGATGAGGTAACTGCTAAATTTGGCGTGAAGCTGAGTAGTTACGATATGACTTAATCAGAAATTACTTAATCAGAAATGGCTTAATTATGAATTGGTTTGAAAAATTTATACCCTCTACCATTCGTACCGAAGGTAGTGCTAAAAAAAATGTACCTGATGGTGTTTGGGCAAAATGCACCGCGTGTGATGCGGTGATCTATCGCGCTGAACTTGAACGCAATGAAGATGTTTGTACTAAATGTAATCATCATATGCGGATTGGAGCACGTCGACGTTTAGATTTATTTTTAGATGAGGATGGGCGCAGTGAAATCGCTGAAAATCTTGAAGCAACCGATGTACTTAAGTTTAAAGACGACAAAAAATATAAAGACCGTTTAGTTGCAGCGCAAAAAAATACGGGTGAAAAAGACTCGTTTATTGCCATGAAAGGCACAGTTAATGGAGTACCAGTCGTTGTCGGTGCTTTTGAATTCAAATTTATGGGTGGGTCAATGGGCTCAGTCATGGGTGAAAAATTTGTTCGCTGTGTGAATGTCTGTTTGGAAAATAATATTCCTTTGGTCTGTTTTTCAGCCAGTGGCGGCGCACGTATGCAAGAAGCGCTGTTTTCATTGATGCAAATGGCAAAAACCAGCGCTGCTTTAACGCGTTTATCACGCAGAGGAATCCCCTTTGTATCAGTTTTAACTGACCCGACTATGGGCGGTGTTTCAGCCAGTTTTGCCATGTTAGGTGATATTCATATAGCCGAACCCAATGCCTTAATTGGTTTTGCAGGGCCCCGAGTGATAGAGCAAACTGTGCGTGAAACATTGCCAGAAGGTTTTCAGCGCAGTGAATTTTTATTAGAAAAAGGCTCGATTGATATGATTGTAGAGCGTAAACATTTAGCTCTAAAAATCAGTCACTTACTAAAGAAAATGATGTATCACCACACTGCTCATTAAGTGGTTTAAAGACAGTGACTGCATTTTCGTTAGCATTACTAATAATCCCAATTGGTTTAAGTTTTTGGATTTGTCATACAGTCGCTAAAAAGAAAGGGTTAAATAAGCGTCATTGGCAATTAATGGCCGTTATTTTTGGGCCATTGGCAGTTCCGTTTGTATTTTTAGCCAAATCAAAAATGAATCAAACAGATACTGAAGAGCATCACTGATGCGTTTTTCAAC
>CAZORZ010000006.1:0-1152 GCA_964582255.1 uncultured Gammaproteobacteria bacterium
TGGCCTTGTTTCCCGATGATTATGCCTTTTTGAGATTTACGTTCGACCCAAATAGACGCCGAAATACGGGTCATATCTGGCTCGTCAACATAGTGTTCGATATCGACTGTGGTGGCATAGGGTAGCTCTTTAGAAAATTCACGAAATATTTTTTCGCGAATGATCTCTGCCACCATAAAACGTGTCGATTTATCGGTTAATTGGTCTGAAGGGTAATGTGCCGTACTGACGGGTAAATATTCGACAATTACAGCCTCAAGCCGCTCTAGGTTATCTTCTTTTAATGCCGATACCGGAATCACATCGGTATTAGGCCTTAAAGCCGCTAATTCTTGCATTATGGGTAAACAAGCTGCCTTGCCTTGCATATCTATCTTATTAAGAATAAACACCACGTTGTTAATGTTCTTTAACGATTCGATGATGGCTCTATCTTCTTTGGTGAAATTATTCACCTCGATCAACATACACACTAGATCAACATCTGCCACCATGCTTTTGGCCGCTCGATTCATATAGCGATTAATCGCTTTTTTCTGATCGTTATGAATACCTGGCGTATCAACAAACACACATTGATAGTTTTCAGTCGATTTAATACCTAAAATTTGATGTCTGGTGGTTTGAGGTTTATGCGCAGTAATACTGATTTTCTCACCCACCAAAGCATTCATTAACGTCGATTTTCCCACATTAGGTCGACCTAATAAAGCAACATAACCTGATTTGAACGCTGATTTTGATGACATATTAATCGTTAGACAACTGGGTAAATAATTCTGCCGCCGCCATCTGCTCAGCTTTTTTACGACTGGTGCCAGTACCGATTGAGGACATTTTTAACTCTGCAATAGAGCAGCTAACCGAAAAAACTTGGTTATGTGATTTTCCGCTTGAATCAGTCACGACATAACTGGGAAGTGTCAGTCGCTTACCCTGTAAATATTCTTGTAAGCGCGTTTTAGGGTCTTTTAAACTGGTGGGCGACGGTAAGGTAATTAAATATTCTTGGTATAAAAATAAAATCAGTTTTTTAGATGCTTCAAACCCTTGGTCTAAATAAACTGCGCCGATAATAGCCTCAAGAGCATCAGATAAAATAGAGTCACGTCTAAAACCGCCACTTTTAAGCTCACCTGCACCCAGATGAAT
>CAZORZ010000006.1:1188-9979 GCA_964582255.1 uncultured Gammaproteobacteria bacterium
GCGACTCTAGCCAGTGCCTATTCTTTTACTAAGCTAGAGCGAATTCGGCTTAACTCACCTTCATTTGATTTTCTGAGCTCTTTATAAATGAATTCTGTAATGACAATGCTTAATACGCTGTCACCTAAAAACTCTAATCGTTCGTTATTATGCGTTTTATGCACACTACGATGCGTTAGAGCCTGATCTAATAATTCTTCTTCGTTAAACGTGCAATGAATAACTGCTTGGAATTTTTTCAGTTTACTCAACGAACTAACTCAATGCTCTTTTCAAAACTAGCACCAATGAAAGTATTCGCCACGTATTCTTCACGGACTTCATATTTAATAGTGACGATAGTGACTTTTTTTTCTCGGTCACGGTCAATAATAAAATCGTCCTGTGTCATGTTTCTAATGTTATTAATACGCAGACGTTTGTTAATCGCCATCCAAATATCTTTTTTAGAATTTACGTTAACTTTTGGATCAGCAGCAACCGCTTTTATCAGCGTTTGAACCGTATAAAAGTCCATATACATTGGCCCTACTTTAAATGATGTGATAATAAAAAAGCCAAATGACGCTATCACAAAGATCAAACCAAATGTGGTTAAACCTGCTTGTTTTTTAATGTTCTTAGTTGATTGAAATTGCATAATAAATTCCTATTCAAAAATTAAAATTTTGTGCCTATTCGAGATACATCAAGCCCACTACCTTGGTCACTCCAATCCCAATGCATCCAAACCATAAAGGCTTTGCCGACTAAATGTTCCTCTGGTACAAATCCCCAATAACGACTGTCATTACTATGGTCACGATTATCGCCCATCACAAAAAACTGACCTTCTGGCACTGTTATGCCACCATTAACTGATAACTCAACTTTAGGGTCATCCATATAAGTATGAGTGACATCATCAATGGTTGCATTATAAATTTTACCGCCAACCATACTATCTTGACCTTCACCCTGCCCTTCATAAACTCTGTCGAATATAATCTCTATTGGCTTGCCATTAACACTGAGTTTTTTATTGTAATAGCTGATTCTATCTCCAGGTAATCCAATAACACGTTTAATAAAATCTAACGAAGGGTCTTGAGGAAAACGAAACACCGCCACATCACCTCTTGCAACTGCAGTCCCTTCAGTAATTTTGGTACGGATTACAGGTAAGCGAATGCCGTATTCATATTTATTCACTAAGATAAAATCACCAATTAGCAACGTAGGCATCATTGATCCTGATGGGATGCGAAAAGGCTCCATGATGAATGAACGTAAAATCATCACCACCAATAAAACAGGGAAAAATGATTTGGCGTATTCGACAGCAATGGGGTCTTCGGTATTTTTTACCCTATGTTTTTGCCAGAAGAGAATATCCAACAACCAAATAAAGCCGCTTAAAAAAACAAAGCCTACTAGTAATACTTCAAAATCAAAGTGAAAATCATTCATAAATTCGTTATCTCTATCATGTTTCGAGCAAGCTCTCGTTTAATCATCTATTTTTAATACGGCTAAGAACGCAGACTGTGGGATCTCGACGTTACCCACTTGCTTCATGCGTTTTTTACCTTCTTTCTGTTTTGACAACAGCTTCTTTTTACGCGATATATCTCCGCCGTAACATTTAGCCGTTACATTCTTACGCAAGGCTTTAACACTGCTACGTGAGATTATTTTAGTGCCAATAGCAGCCTGTATAGCCACATCAAACATCTGTCTTGGAATAAGCTCTTTCATCTTATCAACCAACTCACGGCCACGATAAACTGAGTTTTCTTTATGCACCACTAAGGCAAGTGCATCCACTTTTTCACCATTAATGAGTACATCCAGCTTCACTAAGGGCGCGGCATCAAACCTTAATAATTCATAATCAAATGAGGCATAACCTCTGCTCACACTTTTTAAGCGATCAAAAAAATCTAACACGACTTCACTTAATGGTAATTCGAATACGATAGAAACTTGTCCGCCCATATAGTTCATGTCTTTTTGCAGCCCACGTTTTTCGATACACAGCTTCATCACTGCACCAACATATTGATCGGGGACTAAAATATTGGCTTGTATAATCGGTTCGCGAATTTCTTTAATAAAATTAACCGCAGGCAACTCTGATGGGTTGTGAATGGTTATCACCTCACCTGCCGTTGTTTCAATTTCATAAATCACTGTTGGAGCCGTGGTAATAAGATCTAAATCATATTCACGTTCTAAGCGTTCTTGCACAATTTCCATGTGCAACATACCCAAAAAGCCACAGCGAAAACCAAAGCCTAAAGCAGTAGATGTTTCTGGTTCAAATTGTAATGCCGCATCGTTTAGTTTTAATTTTTTAAGTGCTTCTCGTACGTTTTCATAGTCGTCCGCAGCAATGGGGAATAGTCCTGCAAAAACACGAGGCTGTACCTCTTTAAAATCTGGCAATGGTATTTTAGCAGGGTGTAACACCGTGGTGATGGTGTCACCGACTTTGGCAGATTCAATGTCTTTAATACCTGAGATGATATAACCAACATCTCCTGCTTCAAGGCAGTCTGTTTGTTTACGTTTAGGGGTAAATACACCCACAGAATCGACACTAAATTCAAAGCCCGTCGACATCATTTTGATTTTCTTTTTCGGCTCAATGCGCCCTTCCATCACGCGCACGAGGGTAATAACGCCCACATAACTGTCAAACCACGAATCAATAATCAGCGCTTGAAAAGGGTTGTCGTATGAGCCTTTAGGGGCAGGAACAAGTTGCACTAACTGTTCCAGTAAATCATCTATGCCTATGCCTGATTTAGCACTCACTTCAATGGCTTTAGAGGCATCAATACCGATAATATCTTCAATTTCGACCTTGACTCGATCTGGGTCAGCGGCTGGTAAATCAATTTTGTTTAATACGGGGATAACTTCGAGATCAAGTTCGATGGCGGTATAACAATTCGCCACACTCTGCGCCTCAACGCCTTGTGAGGCATCGACCACTAATAATGCACCTTCGCAAGCAGCCAATGAGCGAGAAACCTCGTATGAAAAATCGACATGACCAGGCGTATCAATAAAATTGAGATGATAGGTTTCACCATCTTTAGCCTTATAATCTAAAGAAACACTTTGTGCTTTGATGGTAATACCACGCTCTTTTTCGATATCCATCGAATCTAAAACCTGACTTTCCATTTCTCTTTCTGTTAAACCACCACAAATTTGAATAAACCGATCAGCTATGGTCGATTTACCATGATCTATATGGGCAATAATGGAGAAATTTCGGATATTCTTCATCCGCATACGACAAACACCTAGGACAGATTTTAACAGCGCGCAGTGTACGCGAAAAGAGCTTAAATTGTTAGACCAGCAGTGAATTTATACAGCACTAAGTATCAAATAATCGACAATGCCTTCTTTACCGCATCTAAATCAAAAAAGTGATGGCAAATCTCTTCTTCTTTAACACACAAAACAGGCACCTTTACGTTGTAGCGCTCAATCAGCATCTCATCTCGGTCGATATCAATTTCAGCTAATGAAAAACCATATTGTTGAATAAATGGATAAAGCTCGCGGCGCATATCATCACAAAGATGACAGCCTTCACGAAAATATAAAGTGAGCCTTCCCATAGACTAACGCCTAAGGCCGTATGGCTAAGAAAACAGGCCCTGTGGAACGCTGAATTAGCATGGCAACTGATTTCCCTTTGTTTAAGTCATTTACGACTGATTCAAAATCACTAAGCGTGACGATAGTACGGTTATCAAGCATTGTAATCACATCACCCTTACGCATCCCTGCCTCAAAACCAGCACCTTCATTCACCTCTACCACTAATACGCCAGCATCAATTTTAAGTTTCTTTTGACTGGCTTGGTCTATCGTTTTTAGCTCCATACCCAAAATCTCATTGGTCATGGGTTTTTTAGCCGTTGCAGTACTGCGCTCCACTCGAGTCATTTCATTGGGCAATTGATCTATGGTGATTTTGATTATTTTAGTCTTTTTATGACGAATCACTTTAAGGGTAGATTCTTCGCCAACGGGAGCTCGCCCAACAACCGGAGGTAGCCCACTGGATCGCGCGATGCGAGAACCATTAAACTCGACAATGACATCCCCCACCATTAAACCTGCTTTTTCAGCGGGGCTGCCTTTAATAATTTGAGCCACTAAAGCCCCGTGCGGCATGCTCATACCAAAAGACTCGGCTAATTCAGCGGATACTTCTTGAATTAAAACACCTAACCAGCCACGTGATACAGTGCCTTTGCTTCTTATTTGTTTGATCACATCCATCGCCATTTCAATGGGAATAGCGAATGACAGCCCCATAAATCCACCCGTGCGACTGTATATTTGTGAATTAATGCCAATCACTTCACCTTTTAAATTAAATAAAGGGCCGCCAGAATTTCCTGGATTAATCGCGACATCTGTTTGAATGAACGGCACATAATTTTCTTTAGGCAAACTACGACCTTTGGCGCTGACAATACCGGCAGTAACCGATTGCTCAAAGCCAAAAGGAGAGCCAATCGCTAGCACCCATTCACCCACTTTCAAACGATTTGAATCACCAATTTTTAACGTGGATAAGCCTTTAGCGTCTATTTTTAATAAAGCGACATCACTGCGTTTATCGGAGCCAATTAATGTTGCTTTATATTCTTCTCTAGAAGACAGACGCACGATAATTTCGTCGGCTCCCGTCACCACATGATGATTGGTTAAAATATAACCATCTTCAGAAATAATAAAGCCTGAGCCTACTGAGGCTGAGTTTTTACCACTAAATTGATCTAAGCCATCTTCGCCCAAAAATCTTTCAAGAAACTTTTCCAAAGGTGAGCCTTGCGGTAAATTAGGAATTCGTATATTTTTCTTTAGCTCTTTTATCGATGATTTTTTCACCGTACTAATATTAACGATAGAGGCTCTTGATTTTTCAACGATTTGAGTGAAATCAGGTAAATTTGCATGTACCACAGACTGAAACACAAGCAACACAAAACCACTTAAAAAAATATTAATTTTTTTCATTAAGACATATCCAAATTAGAATTTTGTTTTTATAACTACAAAGCTTCAGTTAAGCTCTTTCAATGCAGTTTTTGAGCTAAATTTGATGCTAAGCTGAGTCGCTACTTAGTTTTTTAATAAACTGCGGCTCTAGCAGAGCGCTATTCCCTTTAGCTTTAATATTCCCCAATTTAAAGCCCAGCCAAAGCCCAAACACTGCAAACAGCATCACAAATACATCACTTAATTGCAGTAGCTGCTCAGCAAAAATAGCCATCACAAACATAATGAAAAGCGGCCATATGTAAATCAGCAGTGATGCTTTTAGGTAACTAGAGTCTTCTAAACCGATTTTAATGACATCTCCTACTTTTAAGCCTTGAGCTATCTGCTGATCGGTCAGGGCTAAAGTAAATTGGGAAGGTCTTTTACCAAACAATTGGCTTAATGAACTTGTGCCACAACTTCCTCTGACATCACAGCCTTGACAGGAAGACTGGCGCTGAATTTCAACAAAGGCATTGTGTTGTGATAAGGAAAGGATTAAGGCGTTTTCTTCAATCATTCGTAATAGATGGACGACACCAAGTGTTTGACTGTCTGTTGTGGCACTTCACCCACTGCGGTGACCGCATAGCCATTAACGATAATGCCATAGGCATTGATTGCACCCATTGACGAACTGCCCATTAAGCTATCTTTCGATTGCTTTTCAATAAACAATGATAGCGATGCTAAGCCATCAGTAAAGATCATGTGATGAACATAATCATTGCCAGATTTTGTGGGTTTTTTATAAGCCGATTCTTGCCAAAAACCCAATGGTAGTTTTTCCATTTTCCATGCCGAATCTGGCATCATTCTATTCTCTTGCAGAGAAGTATGAGAACTGACAATACTGAAATTGTCTAAGGATTTTGGCGCTAAATTCATCGCCACTAGCTCTGGATTTTCAATATGGTTTATTTGCGTAAACATAACTTGCTCAAGCACTTCATTATTGCTGTTAAGCAACACAGATTTCAATAGATAACCTTCTGCATCATCCACCCAAATTCTCATACCATAACGAAGATTATCCTTAGGCTGAATAAAAACGATCTTACCCATTCGATTAGCAACTCGACCCATGCCTTCTATTTTGAATTCATAAAATTTAGCCAAGCGTGCTACGTCATCAGGAATCCATAAAGGTGAAAATGATAACTGCTTGGATTTATCTAAAATAACCTTTTGACTACCTGGCCAGACACAGGTTAGATTTTCATCATCACGAAATACTTCACGTGCTTCGCCATTTAACGAAAATAGGCGCTCCTTTAGGCCATTTGCAGTTTGCACATGCTGAATTGACATGCTCTCAAGCTGTGTCCCATGTAGGTACACAAAGTCTCCGCTATAACTTTTATTGTTCATCGCGTCGGACATTTTTTGAATTTGTGCCATTGCTTCAGCCGCATCATTGGCAAATGCAGAGGTTACTAACCCTAAACAAAAAGTTAGGGTGATTGGGATTAAACGATTGATCACTATTTACCTAAACGATAGATTATTTTGGATTAACATCAAAGCCAGCAACACGAGCTTGAGGCATAAGCCCCTTCATGGAGGGTGAAAACTCTGTATGCGTCACTAAATAAGCATTTAACTTAGTCTGCGAAACAGCATGGCTTTGCGCTGTCGTCCATTGTGAATGGTTACCCCTTTGCATTAACACTGGTGTCGAGACTGTTAGGACATTAGCTGCAACAGGCAGTTGGGCGAGTCGATTCACTTGCTCACTAACATCTGCTTGAGGTACAACTTGAGCAATTTCATCTGCTTTTTGGGTAAACTCGCCGGTTAAGCTCTCGACATTGCTTAGGCTTTGTAAACTAATAACAGCTACCCATGCCACCGAAGCCGCCACTGCTAAACCACCCAAAGGTTTTAACCACTGACTAAAAAAACCTTCAGAGCTTTTTTCGGTCTCTAACTTTGATGACTTAGTTAAGGGCTCTAACAGTGCAATTTTGGCACTGACTTGTGCCGCAAAGTCCAATTGCACCGCATCTCCAGTCTCACCACGCATCATATCGCCAATAAGTTGATAACGCTGCAGTCGATAACGTGCATTCACATCAGATGTCGCTTCGCTAATCTGTTCTTTGTTTTCTGCTTTTGTCAACTCAGCGTCAACAAAAGCAGAAAGTGTTTCATTTTTATGGCTCATAATGTCATACCTAATTCAGAGCTACTGCTCAAAGTTGTTACCTGTAAAGACGTAACTGCTCAATGAGTAGTTACTATTAGGGTAATTGCCAAAATTTTTTCAAATTGAGGCGTTACGTAAATACTTAGTCACTCAATCAGTGGTCTTAGTTCCGTATCAATTGCTTCTCGCGCACGAAAAATTCGTGAACGCACTGTTCCTATGGGACAATCCATGATCTTAGCTATTTCGTCATAGCTCATCCCGTCCATTTCACGTAGGCGAATGGCTGTTCTTAAATCTTCTGGCAGTGCTTCTATGGTTGCGAACACTGTTTTTTCAATTTCTTTAGTCAGCATCAAATGCTCTGGTGTTTCACGGTCTTTTAAACGAGATTCACCGTCATAAAACTCGGCATCTTGCGCATCTATCCCTTGCGCGGGCACCTTACGGCTTTTCGACGCTAAGTAGTTTTTTGCTGAATTTGCCGCAATACGATACAGCCACGTATAAAATTGACTGTCTCCACGAAAATTGTGCAGCCCTTTATACGCCTTTATAAAGGCTTCTTGTGCGATATCCTGACATTCAGAATAATCCGAAACAAAACGCGTAATAAGATTTATCACACGTTGTTGATATTTTATAACGAGCACATCAAACGCTGCACGGTCGCCATTTTGGACACGTTTAACAATTTCCGCATCCGTTTCATTGCTGTTCATTTAATACCTAATTATTTAGCCCATTTAGAAAAAAATAAAACCTGCTCATTCTAAATTCCCCACTATATCCAAGCTAACTCAGACAATGGGGGATTGTAAAAGTTCGTTATCATAGTTTAGACTCAAGCATAAGAACACAAAAGAGTTGATAAGGGACACCGTAAATGAGCAAACAACATAATTTTGATGTCATTATTATAGGCAGTGGCGCTGCAGGTTTATCACTTGCGCTCAAATTACCAGAATCATGCAAAATTGCATTATTGGCCAAAGCGGATTTTAATGAATGTTCATCTCACCTAGCTCAAGGTGGTATCTCAGCCGTTTTAGAGCCTGAAGATAGCGTACGATCCCATATTGACGACACGATTAATTCTGGCGCAGGATTGTGTGATCCAGCTATTGTTGAGCACACCACGAGCCAAGGAAAAAAAATGGTTGCTTGGCTGAGAGAGCTAGGTATGCCCTTTACTAAAAATGACCAAGAGCAAAATCAAAGTGGCTTACACTTAACGCGTGAAGGCGGTCACAGCCATCGCCGAGTAGTGCATGCCGCCGACGCCACTGGCAAAGCATTACAACAAACACTTAAAGCACATGTGTTAGAGCGAAAAAATGTTCATATATTCTCCAACCATATTGCGATTGATTTAATTCAGACATCTGACGCAGAACTGACCCAGTGCTCTGGCCTGTATGCTTATAACAGCCAATCAAAACATATTGACACCTTTAGCGCACAAAAAACTGTGCTGGCCACAGGCGGTGCAAGCAAAGTTTATTTGTACACCAGCAATCCTGATGGCTCTACAGGTGATGGCATTGCTATGGCGTGGCGCGCAGGTTGTCGCATTGCCAATAT
>CAZORZ010000006.1:10007-10232 GCA_964582255.1 uncultured Gammaproteobacteria bacterium
GTTTGTATCATCCCGATGCTGGCTCTTCTCTAATATCTGAAGCTCTCCGTGGCGAAGGTGGCTTATTAAAACGCCCTAATGGTGAACGCTTTATGGATGACTTTGATGAACGTGCTGAGCTTGCGCCACGCGATATAGTCGCCCGAGCCATTGACCACGAAATGAAACGACTCGGCAGTGACTGCATGTATTTAGACATTAGCCATAAAAGCAGTGCCTTTATTA
>CAZORZ010000006.1:10247-14516 GCA_964582255.1 uncultured Gammaproteobacteria bacterium
CCTAATATTTATCAGAAGTGTTTGGAGTTTGATATTGATATCACCAAACAAGCCATTCCTGTCGTGCCTGCCGCCCATTACACCTGCGGTGGTGTGATGACCGATAAAAACGGCCTGAGTGATATTGATAATTTATATGCGATCGGTGAAGTCGCCTACTCAGGTTTACATGGTGCTAATCGCATGGCGAGTAACTCATTATTAGAGTGCTTAGTATTTGCTGATTATGCGGCAGAACATATTAAAGGCGCATTAAACAAAAAGTTTAATGCGCATAAAATTAAAGCGTGGGACGAATCTAAAGTCACTGATTCTGACGAAGAAGTGGTGGTGTCCCATAACTGGAACGAGTTGCGCCATTTCATGTGGGATTACGTCGGCATTGTGCGCACCGATAAGCGCTTGAAACGCGCACTGAATAGAGTGCAATTATTAAAGCATGAAATCAGTGAATATTATGGGCACTTTAGAGTGACGCCCGATTTAATTGAGCTGAGAAACTTAGTTGATGTTGCAGAGCTGATTATTAAATCTGCTCAATTACGCAAAGAAAGCCGGGGCCTACACTTCACCTTAGATTACCCTGAGATGAAAGAAAACCCTGAGCCAACGATTATTGAACCCCCGACTAAAACAAAGGCAGCTGGTGCAAAAATCGCTTATCTATAAGAAGCCTTACTCAAGCCAATCTTTAATAATCGTTATAAGCACTTCATCTTTACCATCAAAAAAGTGATTTGCGCCTAATACTTCAAGCTGCTTATAGTGTGTATTACCTGCTTGCTGTGCATTTTTCTTACGTTTATTTGCATTTTTCAACACATTAGGAAAATCATCAGAGCCGTACAAATCAAACATTGGGATATGAATGTCTTTAACTGAATTTGGCGCACCTAATCCAATGGCGACAAATTTTGATATTGCTGAATTTGGGTTTTTGGCAAAATAATCAGCCGACATGGCTGACCCCATACTATGAGACACCAGCACTATTTCTTGCATCTCGTTTTGCTTTAAAAAAGTAATAGCCGCTTCAATCCGCGGTGCAACTTCAACAAACAAAGGCGCGTATTGATCACCGCCAATGCCATTAGCTAACACAGGCATTTGAATAGATAAGGTGTTCCAGCCATATTGTGTCATCTCTACACGAACAGGTTGCACAATCTGCGCCCAATTGGGATGAGCGCCAAGTCCATGTATAACAATAATCGCCCTATGCTTAGGGTTTTCATCCGCTTCGGTATAAATACCAAATATTTCACGATTTCCAACTGGAAGCATTTCAACATCGCCATCCATAATGGAATCGGCAACTTGATCGATCCATCGTTGCTCTTTGGCGAAGTCAGAGGCACTAAGCACCGTCGTAAAAAATGCAAATACCAGTAACGACGAAATAAACTTCATTATTTTCCTCATGTTTTATTTAACCTAATTATAGTTTTCACGTTAGAAATAATAGTACAACTTAAAGAGCCTCTGTGCATAAAACAGATTGCTCTTTGATTTTAAAGCGGTGATGACCTTACATCAAAGCTCATATTTAATTAATAGCCCACAAAAAATGCAAAGCAATAATATATTACTTTTGATAGGTATGCTTTAGAATGATTTTCGTGCATCATCGCGCGATTATTAAATGTTCGCTTTAATGTGATATTTTTTTGACTTAAAGCAACAATATATCTACATTAGCAACAACTAACATTTAGACCGTTATTAATATGTAAGCAATAATGGCGATAAACACTATTTAGAGAGACTTTCGATGGCAACAAATGACCATACTTTCAGAAAATACCAAGACGGTGATTGGAAATACAATAATATTGGCGACAGTATTTTTGAACAGGACACGACTTATAAATGCCCTACATACGTTCACCGCACGCCACCTTGCCAAGGCAGCTGCCCATCAGGTGAAGATATTCGAGGTTGGTTAAGTATTGTTCGTGGTATCGAAGCCCCTGAAGAAGGCATGGACAAATTTGAATATGCCTTTCATCGCTCTACGGCAGCAAATCCTTTTCCTGCGATTATGGGTCGTGTTTGCCCTGCACCTTGCCAAGAAGGCTGTAACCGTAATGAAGTTGAAGATTTTGTAGGCATCAACGCTGTTGAACAGTTCATTGGCGATAATGCGCGTGAGAAAGGCTACACATTAGGTGAAGCTGGCCCAGACACAGGCAAAAAGATTGCGATCATCGGTGGTGGCCCTGGTGGCTTAGCCTGTGCTTATCAATTACGTAAAATAGGCCATGGCGCTACTGTATATGATAGCCACAGTGAGCTTGGCGGCATGATGCGCTACGGTATCCCTGGTTATAGAACACCTCGTGACGTGTTAGACCACGAAATCAAACTCATTTTGGATCTTGGCGTTGAAGTGCATATGAACACGTTCATCGGCAAAGATATTTCGATGGAAAAACTCCGCGAAGACTATGACGCAGTTGTTATTGCCATCGGCGCACAGTCTGGCCGCGCTATTCCTATTGAAGGTGGTGATGCTTCAAACTGTATCACTGGTGTTGCGTTTTTAGACGCTTACAACGATGGTCGCTTACAAACAACTGCAAAGCGTGTTGTGGTTATCGGTGGTGGTGATACGGCAATGGATGTTGTGTCTGTTGCCCGTCGTTTAGGCCATATTGAACACACTCATGAAAATGAGCGTACTGAGAATGTTGTTTTAAACCAAACAGCACAAGACGTAGCAATGACTGCCAACAAGCAAGGTGCTAGCGTTATATTGGCTTATCGTCGCCCTGTCGACAAAATGCCGGCGGCACTGCATGAAGTTGAAGCAGCAGAGCGTGAAGGTGTTGAGTTACGTGGTAGCTTAGTCCCTGTTTCTGTTGTTGTTGGTGAAGATGGTCGCGCCACGGCATTACGTGTTGCAAAAGCCGACTGGACGTCTGGCAAGATGGAAATCGTTCCTGATAGCGAGCATGATATTGAATGCGACTTAATCGTTTCTGCCATTGGTCAAGGTGGCGACTTAACAGGCATGGAAAACCTAGATAACGGTCGCGGCTTGATCGATTCAGATAAGTTTTTTCAAGTACCTGGTGAAGAAGGTTTATTTGTTATTGGTGATATTGTTAAACCTCACCTATTAACAACCGCTATAGGTCATGCATCAATTGCGACTGAAAGCATCCATCACTTTTTAAATAAATCAGAAGTCACAAAACGTCCTAAAGTTGATGTACATCATTTCGATTTGATTGATAAATTAAAAGAAACAGATTTGTCTCCTGCTGATTATGATCACGGTAGCAGCGAATGGGGCACTGACTCGGCTGATCATGCAGTACACAATTATGAAGATCGTTCTGCTCAAGAAATTATCGCAGCTGATAAATTATACTTAGGTCACTTCCCGCATGAAAAGCGTAACCTTCGTCCAGAAAGTTTTATTGAATCTAAAGACATCATTGATTCATACGAAGAACGATTTCAGGGCTTTGAGTCTGCTGACGATGCGGTAAAAGAAGCAGACCGCTGCATGAGTTGCGGCATGTGCTTTGAGTGTGACAACTGTGTTATCTACTGCCCTCAAGATGCTGTGTTTCGCGTTAAGAAAGATGAAAAGACTTTAGGGCGTTATGTCGACACTGATTACACGCGTTGTATTGGTTGCCACATATGTGCTGATGTGTGCCCTACTGGTTACATCAATATGGCATTAGGCGAGCACTAAACCCTTAGTTGACCCTTAATATCTGGCCACATGGATGTGGTGAGTGTTTTCTGGTGCATATCTCCCAGCTAAAAGAACAAATCACCTTCTTCAACGATAAGGCTGAAGACTAAAACACTTGAGTATGCGTCTTAATAATTTCTTTCTCTGGCTCACTCACGCACAAAGCCGCTAACTGAGCACCAAATCCATCAATATCACTCTGAGTAATATCTACTCCCGCTAACTCTTTTCTTTTATCCAACTAAGTGTTCAGCATTTTAATTAACACATCCATTTGCTGACTGACATAATCTTGAAACTGCAATTGCTGTACGATTGGCGCCATTAACTGCTGCCTTTTTACATCTTGCTCCGTAAAAGCACTAATCGTATCTGTCACCTTGTTAATGACTTCATGATGAGCCGAGTCATCTAGAGAAGTATATATCTTGAAAAGTAATTAATGCCGTCTACATAGATTCAGACATGACCGTTGATGAGATATCTAAAATTTCATTAGCATCATTCTCACTAGCGGTGACAATGTTGGATAATAAATCACTAAATACATCAAGAAA
>CAZORZ010000007.1:0-13916 GCA_964582255.1 uncultured Gammaproteobacteria bacterium
TCTAAATTTAATTCTTTTAACAACGCTAATACCGATACTTTTTCGATGCCTTCGCACAGCACTTTCATATCCAGCTTAATCATATTAAGGGGGTATCCTCACAAATGGTTCTAATATCTTAATTTTAAGAGCGCGCAAAAAAAAACCTAGCAAAAGCTAGGTTTTTAAAGATGGTGGGCCGTGGGCGATTCGAACGCCCGACCAATTGATTAAAAGTCAACTGCTCTACCAGCTGAGCTAACGGCCCTAATAGAGGATGCGCATAATACAGGAGATTGCTGTAATTTCAATGAGAATTACACACAAATTCTCATTTTTTATCGACATCATGTATGGATTTATAACGCCTCGAGTTTACGCATTGATGATGGCAATGTTTTTAGCTCGACCAAAGCGGTGATTAAGACATCTAAAAAGCTGGCATCTTCATAAAGCATACCGTAATACTGAACCTTCATAGTGAGCGCACTGCCATAAACAATAGACAAAAATACCAAAATAGAACCTACAGCCAATGTTGAAATGCCTGTAATCGCTTGACCAATTGTGCAACCTAAAGCTAACACTCCTCCAAAGCCCATTAATACGGCTCCAAAAAAGTGATTGGTAAAATCTCTAAAATTTAGAAACCACTCAATACGAAAACTTTTAGAAAATAAAGACCATAAAAACGAACCTAAAATGATACCTAATACGGACACAATACCAAAAGTAAGTGCTGTTTTTTCAAGACCTGATGTAACGTAGCCATAAGTTTGCCCCATCGGATTAATGAAGGTAAATGATTGCGGAGCTAACGGGCGGCCAACTGCTGGCTTGCCTTCGTCATCTTCGGCTAGCATGTCCCATTCCTCATAGTATGAGCTTAGGCTATAGATTTCTTCGTCTGTATTAATATTGACATTACTGCTGAGGTACCATGCACCCAATACTGCTAGCCCAACAATTAAGCCACCTAAGATATTATCGAAATTACTGCGAAAATCAGCTGATTTGAAAATATAAACAAACAAGCCTGTCACTATTAAAAGTCCAAATACTAATCGAGTACCGAGTGGATTAGACGGGTTGACCATCGAGCCAAGATCGGAGGCATTTTCTAATGACAATGCAGTCGGGCGTATCCAATCATAAAACAAAGCACTAAACAGCGTTTGATCCGTGCCAGGTAATGGTGTGGTCATATAATAAGCAATGATGCCGATCACTAAGAACACCACAATTGATTTTAAGTTGCCGCCACCAATGCGTACCAGTGTTTTGTTGCCGCAACCACTAGCAAAGGTCATTCCTATGCCAAATAAAAATCCGCCTAAGATATTTTCTAACCAAACAAATTCGCTAGATCTATAGGGCGGAAATGAGCCATCGGCCGTTACTGCACCCTGATACTCAAGAATCACAACACCTAACATGGCCACTCCTATCGCCAACAACCATGACCGCATACGGCTATAGTCACCCATATTGACCATGTCGGAGACTGCTCCCATGGTGCAAAAATTAGTTTTATTAACCACTGCACCCATAACAAGTGCTAATAAAAAAGCGCCCCATAAAAAAAATGACTGCGCTGCAAAGAATGATTCGAACGACATAGATTAACCTAGATTATATAATTTTATTATTTTAGCGTTTTTTTATATCTGCGTCGATAACTTAAGCCTGAGTCGATGCCGCCAATTCAATTTAAACCTGAGCGTATTTTGCAGAGGTTACTGATATAGGGTTGGGTCTTTAATGCCAGCGTCTTTAAACCCTTTTTTTCTTAAATCACAAGAATCACACTGTCCGCAGGCCTTGCCTAGCGCATCGGCCTGGTAGCAAGAGATGGTGTGAGCATAATCTAAACCTAAATTCATGCCGATGTTTATAATGTCTGACTTACTCAAATCAATTAATGGCGTATGAATGGTTAGCTTATGCCCTTCTACACCAACTTTTGTTGCTAATCGAGCGGTCTTTTGAAAAGCCTCAATAAATTCAGGGCGACAATCAGGGTAGCCTGAATAATCAACGGCATTAACCCCAATAAATATATCATCACTTTTTAATACTTCACTCCAAGCAAGGGCAAAAGATAAAAAGATGGTATTTCGTGCCGGAACATAGGTGATTGGAATGCCTTCACCGCCAGCCTTGGGTACATCAATGCCTTCTTCTGTTAGTGCTGAGCCACCCCACAAGGATAAGTCTATGTTGGCAATTTTGTGGTCTTTGACCGCAAAATGTTTTGCCATATTTTGAGCCGCAACTATTTCAGAAGAATGTTTTTGACCATAACGAAAGCTCAAGGCATAACAATCATAATGTTTCGATGTCATCGCCAATACAGTTGCGGAGTCCAAGCCACCAGACAGTAGAATAACCGCTTTGGGTTTGACCTTAGACACCTGTTTTATCACCCCACAAAATTTTATGGAGTTGCATTTGAAAACGCACATCTAATCCGTCTTTTATAATCAACTCAGCCAGTGTCGTAGCGCTTAACGCCCCTGTAGAGCTTGCAGACATTAAGACTTTTGAACGCTGCAACAGATGATGTTTTTGAATCATTTCTTTACTCCATTCATAGTCAGTGTGTGATTGAAGTACAAATTTCACTTGGTCAGAGGGCTTTAATAATTCGACATTAGCCCAATAGTTTTTATTCGCTTCAGATGAATCTGGGGTCTTAAAATCTAATACCACATTAACCTGTGGATGCACTGGTTTTATCGACAAAGAACCGCTGGTTTCTAATGATATTTCATAACCTTGTTCAATCAATAAATCCATGAACGGAAACACTGCAACCTGCGCTAAAGGCTCACCGCCAGTTACACAAATACGTTTTATGGGGAATTGTTGTAATTGCTCTAAAAGCTGTTTAAATGAATACAGCGTGCCGCCAGTAAAGGCATATTCGGTATCGCAATAGGAACACCGCAAAGGGCAACCTGTCAGGCGAATAAAGATAGTGGGCAAGCCACTTTGCAATGCCTCACCTTGCAGCGAGTAAAAAATTTCGGTTATTTTTAACTGCTCACCAGCGTCTGCTAAGGCTTTTTCAGAATGTTGTGTTAACAAAAATTACAGCCCTTCTTTTTGCATACGTTTTAAGCGTTTTTTAGCCAGTCTTGCCGCTGTCGATTTTGAAAAGCGCTTAACAAGCTCGGTTAGAATTTGTTTTGCGCTATCCATTTGACGCGTTTCATAGAAGGTATAACCTAATTTTAACATCGCATCAGGCACCTTATTACTGGCCGGATAACGCGTAATAACCAGCTTAAATTCTTTCATCGCCGTGGCAAACTGACGCGTGACATAATTGGCTTCACCCGACCAATATTGAGCATTGCCTGCGTAGCTACTGCTAGGGTATTTTATCAAAAAGGCTTTAAATGCCGTTTTCGCCTTGTTGTAACGACCTTCTTTTAACAGATCAAAAGCCTTTTGGTACTCTTTGCGCTCTTTGCTCATAGGCTGGAGCGGTTTATTGTTAATGACTATATTGTTGTCTTTAGGCGGTGCTTTAACCACTGGTGGTACAACTTGTTTGTCCACCATTGGGGCTTCATTAATAGCTGGCTTTTTCTCACCGTCTTGCATCGTCGGTGCATTCATAGCTGTTTCAGCTGAGCTTTCTATCACGGGCCTGATAGTTGGCACTTGAATAGGGTCAACTACCTTAGCTGGAGCAGCGCTGGCATTTAATTCAATTTCTCGTAATCTACGGTCTAAATCTAAATACAACTCACGTTGTCTTTTTTGTAAGCGTTGTTGTAAATGCTCTTGTTGTTCAACTTGACCGCGCAATTCGCTGACATCTTGAGACACGTCATCTAAGCGCTGAAACATCTCAAACATGGCTTTATTATCAAGTAATTTTGCCGCTCGCTTTAAATCCTGTTTAATGTCTTTAAGCGAAATTTCTATGTTGGTAACGGCGCTACTCAACTGTTGATTACTTTGCGTTTTAATCACCGCAGACTGTGCAAAAAGAGCATTACTACTCAGTAGTATTAACGTCGGCAATAGAAAATTTTTCATCATTTAGGTATCTGTTTGTTAAGTTGAATGTTAGTTATCACTTCCAACGAGTTGCTCAATATCGGGGAACTGCTCAAGTTTTCGTTAAATTTAAGTTCAGAACTAGACGAAAGCGCCGAACATTTACGCGTACTTGAGCGGTTACAATTATTTAATTGTATAAATCAACTCCACCCGTCTATTTTTAGACCATGCTTCATCATTATGCCCTAATACTGCTGGTAATTCTTCGCCATAACTCACCGTATCAATTTGATCTGTTGAGGCTCCTTGAAACAATAACAAGCGGCGTACCGATTGATTTCGACGATCACCCAAAGCCACATTAAACTCTCGACTACCTCGTTCGTCAGCATGTCCTTCTAAACGCACATGAACAGCGCCATTTTCAGAAATAAAATCTCCATGAGACTCTAAAGTTACCAGCGAAGCCGCATCAACCTTGGCACTGTTATATTCAAAATAAATCATTCTTGTTGCCAACGGTGTGTCTTTCTCTTCTAACATTTCTTGCGGTGACAACGCTTCGTCAGAAAGCGCATTCATTTCCACATCAGAGCCGACAATAACGGAAGAAGAGCCTTGTAATTCACCCTCATTTTGCAGTGCCGTTTCATCTAAAATCGGCATGGTATCTTCCGTTGGCGGCCCATCTTGCTCAACGTCAATTTCTTTGGATGCACAGCCTGATAGCAGTGCTAATACGGCTATGGGTATCAATAATTTAATCATAATATGTCCTAATCAATATACACTTTTATTGTTTACTCGAATCCTCAATAGAGAGAATATAAGGTTTACTTCTTCTTTAATTTATAAGGGCCCCAAACAGGCTCACGGATATCGCCACTTTGGTCTGATAACTTATGCTTTGAACGGCCATCAATAGAAATCGCATACAATACGCCTTTGTTTAAGCGAGTTGCGGCGTAGAGTATCATTTTTCCATTCGGTGAATACGATGGTGATTCATCTAGCTCAGTATCTGTCAATACTTCCAACTGACCTGTCTCAAGCTCTAATTGAGCGATACGATAATGCCCCTGATCTTGAAACACCATAGCAATAAATTTACCATCTGGTGACACGGTAGCAGCTGAATTATAACGCCCTTCGAAAGTTAAGCGTTGCGCTTTTCCACCTGACTCATTTATTTTATACAACTGCGGACTGCCACCTCGATCTGAGGTAAAGATGATTGTTTTACCATCTGGTAGCCAAACTGGCTCTGTATCAATAGCTCGATGACTGGTTAATCGCTTTAAGCGTTTGTTGCCAATATTAAAAATATAAATATCGGGACTGCCATCTTTTGATAAAACCAAGGCCATTTTTTTGCCATCAGGCGACCAAGCAGGCGCACTATTCAAACCTTTAAAGCCGGTTACTTTAGTACGCCTTGCGGTGGCTAAGTGCTGAATATAAATCTCGGGGCGTTTATGCTCATAAGACACGTAAGCTAAAGACTCGCCGTTGGGTGACCATGTAGGTGACATTAACGGATAGTCCGATTCTAAGATGGTTTGAGGATTATAACCATCGGTATCGGCCACTTGTAAAATGAATTTTCTGCCTTTATCTTTTAACGCATTCACATAGGCAATGCGCGTATTAAACGCGCCTCGTACACCGGTTATTTTTTCAAAAATTAAATCGCTAATTTCATGGGCTGTGGTGCGAATTTTGCTTGTTTTAACGACGAAGCTAAAACCTAACATTTGCTTACGCTTTAATACATCCAGTAATTGAAATTGCACATCAACTGTATTTGAAGACCTATTTAAAATACGCCCTACCACCAAATACTCAATTCCCTGTTGTTTCCATAAAGAGTAATCAACTTGTTTTGAATTATTTGGCTGGGCTGGTAATTGCTGTTTTTTTAGAGCACTAAATATGCCACTGCGGTTTAGGTCATTAGCAATAATTTCCGCCACATCTGTCAATTTTTGGCTGGTTTTAAAAGGCACTACCGCTATAGGCAAAGCGCCTTGTGTACCTTGAGTGATTTCAATTTCTAACACTGCGTGGGCAGACAGCGAAAATAGTGTGACACACACAATTAAAAATAATTTTAGTGCTGCTGAAAAATAATAAGTTGATGGCATTTTAATTTATCTTACATTGTTAGGTTTAAATAATATTTTAACATCTCGATCAAACAAAGAGGCATCTTTAGGCTCAGGCAAAGGCTCTGATTTATAAACTGCATTTTCAACGGATAATCGATAATTGGTCGAACCTGGACAGCGACCAAAGGTCACGTCCATAATGAATCCACCTGGCCCTTGTAACACATTAACTTCGCAGTTAGGCATGCTGCCTGCATTAACTGGTTGCCGCCAATTTCTTTGGATTTTTTGTTGAATGGCGGACAAATACTGCACTTTTAAATCACTCAAGTTTCTCTGCCTCTCTTCGGCAGCCATTTGCGCTTGAAGTTCACTCTCTTTACGTTTTTGTTCTTGTTCTGTTGCTCGACGCTTATCTGCTAATTTTTTCTTTTCAAGTTCTATTTGTTTTAACTCAGCTGCTTTCTTTAAACGCTCAGCGGCTAACTTCTCATCTTCTAATTGCTTTTTTTCTGCTGCATCCGCTCGTTCTTTTTTTTGTTTTTCTTCAGCCTCTTTCAGCACTTTTTGCTCTTGACGTCTTTTTTCAGCGGTTCGCTGTAATTGCTCTTGCTTGGCTTTTAATTTGTCTGACTTTTGCCCTTTAATTAATGCTGCTTTTTTTTGCTCGGCTTGCTTTTTTTGTTTTTCTTTTTGTTGTTTAGCTCGTTGCTTTTGCTCTGCTTTTTTCGCTTTATCTTGAATTTCTTTCTTTTTGGCCGCTGCTTTTTTAGCTTCATTTTGCTTTAATTTTTGTGCCGCTTGTTGAGCCTTTAATACCTTTTCTTCTTTTGCCTTGCGCTGCTTTTCAAGCTCGCTCGCATCAATGGTTTTTGCTTTGATGGTTGCCACTTCGTTATTCGCTTTAGGCACTGCGATTTTAGGCTCACTCATGACTTCTGCAACAATAAAACCCAACAGAACAACATGCACTAAAACAGAAAAAATAAGGGCTTTAGGATTATGCAAAAAATATTTAAACATAATTATTGAGTCGCTTGTATTGGCTCAAACGATTCAGTAATTAAGCTAACAGACTCTATATTTGCCTGCTGCAACATCACTAAGGTATCCATAATAAATTGGTATGGGCTATGTCTATCGCCTCGAATCATGATCGAACGGTCTTTATCAATAGAGCGTTGGGTCTGCAACAAACTGATTAAACGATTGTCATCAATCGCTGATTTAGGATTAGTGGCAATATTTAAAAAGCGCTCACCTTGCTTATTTACCGAAATAACAATGGGGCTAGGACTATTCACATTTAAATTATTGGACGGTGCTGTTGGCACCTTTATTTCGACCCCATGTTGCAATAAGGGCGCGGTCACCATAAAAATGACCAGCAGCACCAACATCACATCAATGTAAGGCACTACATTGATGTCGGCAACTAAGCGACGTTTACGCGACCGAGGCATTACGCTCCATGCGCCTGACGTTGTAAAATACCGGTAAATTCTTCTAAGAAATTTTCGTATTGAATGACGATGCGATCAATTTCTTCGGCAAATTTATTATAGGCGACAACGGCTGGAATAGCGGCTAATAGACCCATCGCTGTTGCTATCAACGCTTCTGCAATGCCCGGTGCGACCATCGCTATGGTCGCCTGTTGCACGCCAGCCAATGCTCGAAATGATTCCATAATACCCCACACAGTTCCAAGCAAACCAATATAGGGGCTGATGGAGCCAACCGTGGCTAAAAAGCCTAAGTTATTTTCTAAGGTTTCAATCTCACGCGACATGCTTACACGCATGGCTCGGTGTGAGGCAGCGACCAGTGAGTCTGTTTTCATCCCTGCTTTTTTCGCCCGTGCGAATTCACGAAAACCATTTTCAAACACTGCCTCCATGCCAAAACGCTTTTCTGCACGGGTATTAAGCTGTGAATATAAGTCACTGAGATTAATGCCTGACCAAAAACGCCCTTCAAACGTCGTTGCCTCAAGCACCGCTTGTTTTACAAAGCTGTATTTGACATACATCATCGCCCATGAAAAAACCGATAACAGTAGCAGAATTAACATAACAATCTGAACTGGTAAGCTGGCTTCAGCGATTAAACTTAATATTGATGTTTCATTCATGGTGTTATTTGACTCAGGATAGATTGGGGAATTGCGATTGGGGTAAATTTCATAGCGTTAAGACAGGCGATTACAATTTGAGCTTGGCAAATAATATCATTTTCTCGTTTAATGGTTTGTTTAAATACAATACTGGCCTTTTTAAGCTGTTCTATTTCTGTGATGACGTGTAATAAATCATTAAATACAGCAGGCTTTTTAAAATCGACAGTCGCCTTTCTGACTGCAAAGATGATGTTTTGTTGCATTAATTTATCTTGCTCAAACCCTAAGTCACGTAAAAATTCGGTGCGCCCACGTTCGCAGTACTTTAAATAGTTTGCGTAATAAACCACACCACCTGAATCGGTGTCTTCATAATACATACGCACAGCAAGTTGATGTGCGCTATTCAAGGGTTTTCGACACCTTGTTCACTTTCATAATCATCAACTGTAATCACTTTTTTAATTTTCAAGCCAAAATGACGATAGGCGCTTTGGGTCGCTACACGCCCTCTAGGAGTACGCATGATAAATCCTTGCTGAATTAAATACGGCTCTATGACATCTTCAATAGTGCCGCGTTCTTCACTGATTGCTGCGGCTAAACTTTCGACCCCAACAGGGCCTCCGTCAAATTTTTCTATCATCGCCAACAACAATCGCCTGTCCATATTATCAAGACCAATTTTATCGACATTAAGCATATCAAGAGCCTTAACAGCGACTTCTTTGGTGATTTTATTATCGGCTTTAACTTGCGCGTAATCACGCGATCGACGTAACAATCTATTAGCAATTCGTGGCGTGCCTCGTGAACGCTTGGCAATTTCTTCAGCCCCCGTGTCTTCGATTTCGATGTCTAGTAAATTGGCTGAACGCTTAATGATATAGGTTAAATCAGGGATATTATAAAACTCTAAACGCTGCACAATGCCAAAACGGTCACGCAAGGGAGAAGTTAACAGCCCTGCCCTAGTGGTCGCACCGACTAAGGTAAATGGTGGTAAATCGAGCTTAATTGAGCGCGCCGCAGGGCCGTCACCAATCATAATATCCAGCTGATAGTCTTCCATCGCAGGGTATAAAATTTCTTCGATAACAGGGCTTAGACGATGAATTTCATCAATAAATAAAACATCATTTGGCTCTAAATTGGTCAGCATAGCGGCAAGGTCGCCCGGTTTTTCTAACACAGGGCCTGATGTTTGGCGCAAGGTCACATTCATTTCGTTGGCTATAATGTGCGATAAGGTGGTTTTACCTAAACCTGGTGGGCCAAAAATCAACACATGGTCTAGTGCTTCTTGCCTGCCTTTGGCAGCGCCAATAAAAATTTCCATTTGCTCTTTAACCACATCTTGACCGCGATATTCAGCCAACAGCTTAGGGCGTAAAGCACGTTCTTGAGTGACTTCGTCGGTTTGCGAGTTTCCTGCGATTATTCGATCTTCATCCATAGTTTGTTATCTTCTGACCACGGTTTTTAATGACAGCTTTATCAGTTCTTCCGTACCTAAATCGGGCGTTGCTATTTTCTTTATCATCTTCTCTGCATCGGCTGGTTTATAGCCTAAAGCCTGTAACGCTTCGATTGCCTCACTAACACTGCTATTGGATGAGCGTCCAACGGCTGAGTTCTGCGCCATGGGTTGATCATGATCTAGCGTTAGTTTTTCGACCTTATCACGCAGCTCGACAATTAATCGTTCCGCTGTTTTTTTACCCACACCTGGCAACCGCGTTAAGGTCACAATATCATCCGATAAAATACAGGCACAAAATTCGACTTCACTCATACCAGACAAAATGGTTAAGGCCATTTTAACGCCAACGCCATTAATTTTAATCAGCGTTCTAAACAGACGGCGCTCTTGCTCCGTGGCAAAACCAATCAACGCATGTTGGTCATCTTTTATTTGCAAGTGCGTCCAGACACTGACCTTTTCATCCACCTCTGGCAGCTGATAAAATGTGGTCATCGAGACTTCAACGTCATAGCCCACGCCACTGCAATCAATCATTATGCTCGGTGCTTTTTTTATCGCTAACACACCACTGATTCGACCTATCATCTTCTTGCTCGCCCTGATTTTCGTTTAAAATATGCTGCTGGTAACCCTGTGCGCTTTTCACCTGCTAAAGATTGTGCATGGCAAAATGCCACTGCTATCGCATCGGCTTCGTCTTCTTGTAGCTCTTTTTTTATATTTAGGTATTGCTTACACAAATACTGGATTTGATCTTTAGTCGCAGCGCCTGTGCCGACCAGAGCCTTTTTTATTTCTTTTGGGGCATATTCAGCCACATCAATATTATGATGCATGGCTGCGCATATTGCCGCGCCACGAGCCTGACCAAGCTTTAAAGCTGATGCTGCATTTTTATGCATAAACACATTTTCAATACTCATCTCATGTGGCTGATATTCTGCAATTAAACCATCTAAGGTTTTAAAAATACAACCTAACCGCTCAGGAAATCGCTCGCCCTTAACCGCAATAAAACCACTGTGAATATGTGCGATTTTATCGGCTTTATTATCAATAAAAGCAAAGCCTGTTTTTCGCGAACCGGGGTCAATGCCCAATATAATCATCGACGTCTTTAACCTACCAACCCGCTGGTAGTTTTTTCTCGATGGTGATGTGTTTGCCATCAATTGAAATATAATCGCCTGCTTTGAGTTCTTTTAAGATGCGATGCACCATTTCTCGTGTTGCACCAACTCGGTTGGCGATGTCTTGCTGTGTTAAACGATCAGTCACCAACTTACCTTCTTTTTCCGTACTGTGTTTGTGCAGCACACGTACGACTCGATGATAGACATCGTCTAGAGCAACACTGCTTAAGTCATCGGTTAGATCTTGAATGCGCTCTACTAACAATTCTATTATTTTCATACTCACTGTGGGCTGAGTGAGCAGCGATTCCATAAACACTTGTTTTGATATAACCGAAAACACACAGGCTGATTTTGTGATAATACTGGCTTGGCGTGGAATATGGCCCAAAGGCGCTAATTCACCAAATGAATCGCACGCACCTAGGCTATTAATAATAATTTCTTTGCCTGTATCATTTTTCAAAAAAACATCGACAGCACCTTCGATAATGACATACAGGGAATCGGTCTCATCTCCCTGACTCACCACTAGCGTGTTCTTAGCAAATTGACGTACTATTGAATGCTCAACCAGCTCTTCTAACTGTTGCGTCGTCAACCCTGCAAATAGCGTGGTTTGTTGATAGGTTGTTAATAGTTCAAGCATAATTTAGGTGGCATCCCTTAATAAAATAGGATCAGTAAAAAAGTACCTAGAGCTAAGCGGTACCAAACAAAAATCATCATACCCATTTTATTGATTAGCTTCAGAAAATAATGGATACACACCCAAGCACTTAAACCTGACAATACCACCGCCAAAATCAACAGCCCCCAATCCATACTGACATCTGATTTCACCAAGTCTAATACCTGAAAAAGACCGCTGGCAATAATAATGGGGATTGATAATAAAAATGAGAACCTAGCCGCTGATACTCTTTTTAAGCCTAAAAACAACGCCGCTGTCATGGTAATGCCTGAGCGCGATGTGCCTGGGATTAAAGCCAAGGCCTGAAAACAACCGATAATCACCACATCTTTAAAGGTTAGGGTATATTCATCGCGTTCAGTGCCTGCCAAATAATCACTTAAGCCCAGTAATAGACCAAACACGATGGTTGTCGTTGCAATCACTAAAGCAGAGCGTAACTCTAGCTCGATATAGTCTTTAAAAACTAAGCCTGCCAACACAGCTGGCACTGTGCCGATTATCACAAACCAAGCTAACATGCTGTCAGGGCTTGATTTTTTGTGAATTATTTCTGTAAACCACGCCTGAGTCATGCGTACAATGTCTTTTTTAAAATAAGCAATCACGGCCAATAGAGAGCCTATATGCAACGCCACGTCAAATATGAGGCCTTGGTCAGGCCAACCCAACAATTCAGGGACTAATATTAAGTGTGCTGAGCTCGACACGGGCAAGAACTCGGTTAAGCCTTGAACAATGGCAAGTACAACTATTTGAATGAAATCCATTTTTATTTTTTATTATTAGATGCTCAAAGCCAAATCATACTTCTTCTTAAAGCTCTTTGCGAGACGTAAGCGACTCGGTGGGTTTAGTTTTTACTAAACCTCATGACCTTAAATACCTCACCCATTTCAGCAGGCAGCGTTAAGGTCTTTATTTGTTGTGCGATTTTAATTTCATCGATTTCTTTGTTTTTACCCCGACAGGCTTTGATCTGTTTTTCAGCATGCTCAATTAAACCCTGTTGAATTAAAAACTCGGCTTGAGTGCTTATGTCATGCACCACAAAACCGCTGTGTTCTGCTGATTCTGCCAAGGCGCTAAAATCAACTGAGGCGGTAATATCTTGCAACCCAGGTAATACTAAAGGGTCTGAATGCGAACGGTGGCGAAAATAACACATCATAGTGCCTGTTTTGCGTTCGGGTTGATAATAATCATTCCTAAAATAGCCATAATCTATCAACAAAACGTCTACTGTCTGACTGGCATCAAACAGACTTTGTAACCATGCGCCATGCTGTAAATTAATCTCGGTGCAATAACCCATGTCTAATTCATAGCCGACTTGCCGCTCTATGTCTTGCATTAATTTTGGTGCCGCAGAAGGCTTTAACAGCTCTTTCCAAACAAACTTATTGTTTTCAAATGCGACGCCCAGCTCATGCCAATGCTCTTGTTTAATCACTACATTAACGGGCATTGCATCCATCACTTCATTGCCTAATACCACGCCATTAAATGCTGCGGGTAACTGTTGAATCCAGCTCAGCTTAGAGAATAATTTTTTAGACAGCTTTTGAGATAAAAATTGCTGTTGTCGTTGAATTAAATCGGCACTGGTTTCTAAAATAGAGTAACTTTGCCACTCGACAGTAGAGTCGTTAAAAGCATTGATGATATCCAAGCATAACTTACCCGTCCCTGCGCCGAACTCTAAGATATGCCTTTGCATCCCTTGCTCAAAACGCAGAGAAAAATACTCTGCTAAACACTGCCCAAATAAAGAACTGATCTCTGGAGCCGTAACAAAATCACCCGCTTCACCAATTTTCGTCGAACCTGCTGCGTAATAACCTAAACCCTGCTGGTACAGAGCCATGTGCATGTAATCAGCAAATGAAATGACACCACCATCCATTTTGGCGATGATTTTTTCGATTAATTTTTCACTATGCGCTATTTCATCTGCGTTTAAGTCTGGAAAGTCGATTAAAGTTTTCATAAGATAGCGCGATGAGTAAAAATTCGTTAGATAAAAAAGTTGTTTTAATTACTGGTGCGGCACGACGTATCGGCGCTAAAACTGTGAGCACTCTACATCAAAGTGGTGCCAACATCATCTTGCACTATGGATCGTCTAAAGATGATGCCGAGACATTAGCCCATGAGCTTAATAAGGTTCGAGATAATTCAGTGCATGTATTACAGGCTGACTTACTCGACATTAATGCGGTTCAGCAACTTGCAGAAGATGCCTTTAATATTTTTGGACGTTTGGACGTGTTAATCAACAACGCATCAACATTTTATCCTACGCCTTTAGGTGAGATCACTGAACAGCATTTTGATGACTTGATGGGCAGCAACATAAAAGCGCCTTTGTTTTTAAGCC
>CAZORZ010000008.1:0-1254 GCA_964582255.1 uncultured Gammaproteobacteria bacterium
GCGTATTCCACCAATCAATACTCATCGCTGGTAAGGTAATAACGCCTTCTTCGGATGGGATATAAGCGATTCGTTCTTCACGAACACCGTTAATGCCCGAACTTGTCACCGTGTTTTTTAGAATTTCTTGGTCTGGATACAGCTTGACTGAGGCAATATCCTCCACCTTTAATTCAGGCAACTGAGCTGCCGTTAAACCTTCTGCGGTTAAGATTAAAACACGAGTAATAGGCTCACCCACGGTAAACTGCGACGGATCACTCAACCATTGGTCGCTTAAAGTGAGTGATTTTGCAGGCAACCATATTGAATCCGACACTGGTTTTTCAGTAACATTTAAATGTAAAGCATCAGATCGCGCTCTAATGGGTCGAGTCAACGGGTCACCAAAAAATGAGCGTTTATTATTACGAACTTCTGCTTGCGCCAAAATAGGTTGCACGATTAAAGGGCCTACTTTTTGCGGAAATAAAGCCATTTTCTTTTCGATCACCAGATAGGGCTTGCCCTGAATTTTGGTTTGGTAACTTGTCTCATCACCTAATGACTCTAATAACACATCACTATGATTAAACTGCATCGGTGATAAATTGATTTCATTTAAGCTTTTATCGCTAAACACACGAATAGTGACCACAATTTGCGCCTGCTGCACATTGCTGCTCACATCGCTGCTCACCTGCACAAAAAAACTAGAACTTCCTGTTTGTTGTTGTGCGTTGGCGGCATTCACTTTTATCAATAACGGAGGACTGCGATCATCTCCAAAGGAAATGGAGGGTATTTGGATGTCACCGACAGTCTTAGCCAAGGCTGTTAAGGTCCACGTTTTTGTGCGCGACATAGAGCCATTGATGATACTAATGTTACTGCTTTCACTTTGCCTAACGATGTCCAACAACACGTTTAAAGGTGAAAAATCAGGGTCTTCGTCGACTGAACCATTAGCCTCAAAAACCAGCTGAAAGGACTCGTCGATATGCACCGGGTTACGATCAGTGCTGACTAAAATATCAGCTGCTGACCAAGCCAAAGCAGGCAATAGTACGCCCAGTGAAATGATTAAATTACCAAGGATTCTGTTCATTGTTTTGTCTGTTTAATTGTCTATATTGATAAAGAAATTTATTACGCATTAAGCCGCCTGGGTCGTCTGGAATACGACGCAACCATTGTTTGGTTTCTTCATCCAAAGGGTCTTGCATTTGCTCTTTTAGTTCTTGTTCTGCTGCTAACTGTTGTTCTGTTTTTTCT
>CAZORZ010000008.1:1354-13797 GCA_964582255.1 uncultured Gammaproteobacteria bacterium
GCTCTTTTTGTTGTTCTGATTGCTCTTGCTCAGACGACTGCTGCTCATCTTGCTTTTGGTCACTGTCACTTTGCTCTTGTTGCTGTGAATCTTGCTGCTGCTCTTTACTATCTTGATCTTTGTTTTCTTGGTCTTTATTTTCTTGGTCTTGCGACTGTTCGTCTTGTTTCTTATCCTGCTGTTGTTGCTCTTGCTGTTTTATAAAGTCTTCGACCTGTTTTTTATTATAAGCCGCATCTTGATGTTTTGGATTTTGCTTTAACAGCTCGTCCCAAACTTTTATCGCCTCTTCATACTGCTCGGTTTTGGCAAGCGCATTACCCTTATTGTACAAATCATTCGACTGTTCAAAATGTTGTAAAGCAGACTCAAATTGTTCATCTTTATACTGTGCTGCGGCACGCCAATCTTGCTGTTTAAATTGTTTTTGAGCTGCCTCAAACTCGCCTGCCTTAAATTGCTCTGCGGCTTTTTGGTCACTATTTTTAAACCATGATTGCCAATCAATCGCTTGTGCCTGTTGCGGCATAGGCAGGATTATAACCACTGCCAACAGCAATAAACCTTTACGAAAAGCCATTAAAGCCATTGGTACGACCAACAATAATAACCAAGAACCATGTTCATACCACACGTCAAAGGTCTTGTTACTCAAGGTGTTGTTTCCATCCAAGCGATTTAACCGCATCAAATTCAGTAACGCATTAATATCTTCGTCATCATTACGTAAAGTGGCAAATACACCTTGATGGCTTTGCGCCACCGACAATAAACCCGTTCGGTTCATTTGTACGATAACAATTTGCCCTTTACTGTCCTTTAAAAAACCACCTTGAGCAGTTGCTATCGGTGCGCCCTGCTCTGTGCCCACCGCCAAAATAGAAATACTATGCGGTGATTTATCTGCCTTTTTTATCTCATTAAGCTCTAAATCAGACACCCCATCACTGACAATTAAAATGTGTCCTTGAGCGATGCCTGCCTGTCGTAATAAGTCATTCGCGCGTTCTATCGCCTTATCCATACGGCTACCTTGAGCTGGCATAATATCGGTCGTTAGGCTTTTTAATAAGGCCTCAACAGTATCGCTATCATCCGTTAAAGGGCTCACCGTAAACGACTCAGCAGCATAGGCAATGAGAGCTACCTGCCCTTCTGTTCGTGCATTTAATAAATCAATTATTTTAATTTTAGCGCGAGTTAAGCGCGAGGGTTTAACATCGGCTGCATCCATTGAGCGAGACATGTCTAGTGCAATCACTAAGGCAGATTGAGGTTTATAAACAGATTGTGGTAACTGTTGCCAAACAGGCCCAGCTAAGGCGATAACGGCAATAATAAGTGCGCTGACTGGCAACCACCTCACCATGGCATGTCTATCTTCATCAGCATGAGTCAGTACGAAAGGTTGCAGCTTTTTATCAATCACGTTCAGCCATGATTGACTGTTTTTATGCTGTCGCCAAGACCACATCAGCAATAAAAGCAACGGCACAAAAACCAATAGCCACAAAGGCCTTAAAAAATGAAACTGCTGCAAAAAATCATTGAAGAATGCAGGCATTATGCAAACCCTAAATTTCTAAACAGTAGAATCAATCCGACTAAAAACAAGCTTGCTGCTAAAAACCAATAATATAAAGACTGCTCAGGCCTTAGTGTTTCGCTTTCTTGTTCGGCAGGTTCTAGCTCATCTAATAAACGATAAATGTCTTGTAGCTCTTGAGTATCTCGCGCTCTAAAGTATTGTCCACCCGTATGTTCTGCAATGTAACGTAAGGTTTTTTCATCTAAATCGGCGGATGGATTGACTTTGCGTGAGCCAAAAAATGATTGCTGAATCATCTCATCTGCACCCACCCCAATAGTGTAAATTTTAAGGTGCTGCTGCGCTGCTAATTGCGCTGCTTTTATCGGTGTTACTTCGCCAGCTGTGTTAGCGCCATCGGTTAATAGAATGAGCACTCGACTATTTTTTTCTACCTTAGCTAAGCGTTTAATCGCCAAACCTATGGCGTCTCCAATCGCTGTTTTTTCACCCGCTAATCCAATAGCTGATTCAAGCAACAAGGTGTTTACGGTCTTTAAATCAAAGGTTAATGGCACTTGTAAATATGCTTTATCACCAAATAGAATAAGCCCCAAACGATCACCTGTGCGTTGTTTTATAAATTGTTGCGCGACATATTTTGTGGCCACTAAGCGATTCACTGCACGGCCATTAATTTCAAAATCTTCAACTTTCATACTGCCTGACAAATCGACAGCTAGCATTAAATCACGGCCACTAATAGGTATTTCAATCGGCTCTCCAAGCCATTGTGGCCTTGCGATGGCCAAGATGAACAGCAGCCAAGCAATCGCGGCTAAAACCAATAACCACGATTTATTTTGTACTGGCGACTGATTCAATAATGCCGATTCAAAAGCCACTATATTGGGTACTTTTAACGCGCTTTGTTGCACCCCATTGGCAGCAGGTAAAAAGTAATACGCCAATATAGGTAAGGGCAATAACACTAAAGCCCAAAGCCATTCAAACTGAATCACAATAAATGCCTTTTAGGAAAGCTATTAACCCAAACATCAATACCCTTAAGCAACTCATGCTCATCAAATTCTGCCTGATTTTGATATGATGCGATGGTTATTGTTTGTAGCCATTCAAGTTCAATTTGCCCTTTTGGGTGACTGGTTTTCAACATTTTGAGCCATTGCTCACCTGATAC
Source organism: uncultured Gammaproteobacteria bacterium (assembly GCA_964582255.1). Taxonomy (GTDB): domain Bacteria; phylum Pseudomonadota; class Gammaproteobacteria; genus CAYZQE01. The sequence goes on from CAZORZ010000008.1 coordinate 4,084, forward strand.
GCTGGCCACTTCGTCTCGTGGATAAGCACTTAATAATATCTGGCGTAATAGCTGTGATAATGCCTGACTTAAAATCGTTTTATTTTGATGTTGGGTATAATCAGCTTTGATCGTTATCAGTTTTTTAATGCCCATCTGTCGCACACTGACTTGCTGCATTTTTTTTATTAAAAAATACAGCGCTACCAATAACAAAATAGTTAGTAACAAAACTGCCCACCAGCCGATTGCAGGCGGCCAGCACGACACAGCATCTGGTAGGTGTATATCTCTCAGCTCTAGTTGTTTCAATGGTGTAACCATTGCTGCATCTGTTCGACAGGGTTTTGATTCGTGGCTAAGGATAGAAAGCGCATTTTATGCTTTTGGCTCAGCGACGCTAAGCCTTCCTTTTTATCCATAAAGGCCTGCTCATATTGCGCTCTGATCTTTGCATTTTTTGTTTGAATGCACAGCTTTTTCGCCAATGTCTGTAAATGATACGTGCCAGAAGGTGGCAGTGCTTGCTCGATGGCATCATAGATATGAATTAATGCCACGTCACTGTGCCGCGTCAGCTGAGCGACTTGTAACTCATGCTGTTTATCAAACTGGTTAAAGTCACTAATTAAATAGATCAAACTACCCGGTTTTGCCATGCGCCGTAGGCGGTATAGCGCATGATCAAGTGCATCCACACTGCTTTCAATCTCTTTACTGCCCTGCGCTTCACTTAACAAATGAATTAACTGCAATACTGAGGAACGTCCCATTTTAGGTCGAAATTCTTGATGTTGCTGTTCTGAAAACACCATACCACCAACACGATCTGACTGCGAAATGGCATTCCACGCCAATAACGAGGCAACTTGAGCTGCTAGCACTGATTTAAAGCACTGTTTAGTACCAAACCGCATACTGCTGCGATTATCCACCCAAACAAACACTGGGCGCTCACGTTCTTGACGAAATACCTTAGTATGGGTTTTTTGTGTGCGCGCAGTCACTTTCCAATCAATCGAGCGAATATCATCACCTGGCTGATATGGCCTTGCCTCATCAAACTCCATACCACGCCCTTTAAATGGCGACAGCCTTTGACCTGCACGGGCAGCTTTAATATAAGTGGGTGGTGATTTCAGGCTTTTGGCAGCGCCCGATAAGGCAATGAGCGTTTTTTGCTTAGGCAACACAATATCATCAGCATCAACGTGAAGATCTTGACTCATGAATATGACCTATGGCACAGAAATTCGATTAACCAGCTCTTTAATCACGTATTCAGGGGTGATACCTTCGGCCTCTGCTTCATAACTGAGCAAAATACGATGGCGCAAGGTATCAAAGGCCATGACTTGCACGTCTTCAGGGGTGACAAAATCACGCCCATGCAGCCAAGCATGGGCACGCGCACAGCGATCTAACGCCATGCTGCCACGAGGGCTTGCACCAAATTCAATCCAGCGTGCTAAGTCTTTGCCATAGGGCTCTGCATTGCGCGACGCAAGCACAAATTGTAATAAATAATCTTCAACGGTATCGGCCATGTGAATATTCAGCACTTCTTGGCGTGCCGCAAATAAATCATCTTGGCTTAAGGGGGATGCCATTTCGGTAGACGCTTGCTGTTGGTTTTTAGCTTCATTACGCGTCAGCTGTAAAATCTGTTTTTCCGCTTCAGCATTGGGGAAATCAATTTTTACGTGCAATAAAAAACGATCAAGCTGTGCTTCGGGTAAGGGATAAGTCCCTTCTTGCTCGATTGGATTTTGCGTCGCCATCACCAAAAATAATTCGGGTAATTTATAGCTGGTTGCACCCACCGTTATTTGTCGCTCGCCCATCGCTTCTAATAACGCAGCTTGAACCTTTGCAGGAGAGCGGTTGATCTCATCTGCAAGCACTAAGTTATGAAATAATGGCCCAGGTTGAAAATGAAAATCACCTTCTTGAGGGCGATAAATATCAGTGCCTGTTAAATCGGCAGGTAATAAATCGGGGGTAAACTGTACGCGATGAAAGTCACCATGAATACATTCACTCAGCACTTTGATCGCTCTTGTTTTTGCTAAACCGGGAGCGCCTTCAACTAATAAATGGCCATCGGCTAATAAGGCAATTAACAGCCTATCAACGAGCATGGATTGCCCTATTATTTGTTCAGATATATGTTGTTTTAAGTGTTGAAATTGATCTAAAAGTGACACGTTATTCCTCAAAAAAATTCTAAATTAATATTGCCGGTATAGACCGTGGCTTAGCCAATAAATTCCATAACAACAGTCTGTGTTAGGCTTAGAAATGGGCTTTAATTTAAAATTTTCAAGAGAATTTAGGGAATAGTTGCAATTAGAAGTCACTGCTCAGATGCTCTCTGAACAGCGACAAAAGAACTAACGCCAAGTTGGCTTCATATACATGCCTGGCGTTGCTTCTTCAGCCATAATCTTTCCTGGTTGCATCATGCTGCGAATACCTTGATCCATACCTGGCATCATAAAACCTTGTGATTGAGGCTGTTGAAACTGAGGCTGAGACCCTCCCCCCCAAGGCATCATTGAACCAAAGCCATTTGACTGCGGCGCACGATATTGAGGCACGCTGTTACCGCCAAAAGGCATCATGCCGCCAAACATTTGACTTTGTGGCTGTTGATAAACGGGGGCTTGGCTTTGACCCCAGGGCATCATATTAGAGCCTGAAGAACCAAATGGCATCCCGCCCCATTGAGCAGAAACCCCTGTTGATAATAAAACTAGGCTTGCCGCGGTAATTGTTATAATTTTTTTCATATTCATCTCCTTTAATTAGCTGATTATTGGAGTTTAGTTACTAATTAACTTTATGCTTAAGTAATACGAAAAAAGTTAACCTTGATCATGAAATGGGCAAGCACCACGTACGTTTTCTGGTACGTCTTTCGGACAATCACCACATACTAAATTTCCTGGCACAGCAAAATCTATCTTTTTCGGATAAGGCAGATCTAAATTATCCATAATTTTAATAAATTCATCCTTACTTGTACCTCCACCTAATCGGGGATTTCTTTTCACTTCTTGCGCAATGGTACTCACAAATCTACCTTCATAATCATGCCCTGGATACACCAAGGTTTCATTCGCCAAAGAAAATAGTTTGTTATGAATACTATTATATAAAGCGCCTGCATCACCCGATTGAAAATCAGTGCGCCCACAGGCTTCAATTAACAGCGCATCGCCTGTAAAGACTAATTTTTGTATGGGGCTGTCAATTAAAAAGGCATGATGATGGTCAGTATGACCGGGGGTAAATAATGGGTTAATTTCAATATTACCCACCTTAAAAGCCTCTCCTTCACGAATTCCAATATCAATACACGACGCTTGAACCATCGCAGGATAGGCTATTTTGCATTCTGTGCGTTGTTTTAAAACCCGTGCGCCTGTTAAATGATCAGCATGCACATGTGTTTCTAGCGTAGCTGTTAATTTAAGATTAAGATCTTTTAATAGCTGCAAATCGCGCTCTACTGTTTCTAATACAGGATCAATTAACACCGCTTCACCTGTGTCAGGATCTGCTATTAAGTAAGTATACGTACAAGAATCTGCTTCAAATAGTTGTTTAAAAATCATCACGAGGTACCAAATTTTGAATGTGTTTTTGTTTGCGCTGCTGCGCTTTATTTAGAATAGTTTGCTTCTGCTGTTCGCTTGTAGCTGACCATTTTATGATTTCATCAATATGTCTAAAACAGCCCATGCAAATATCCAGATGATCTAAACAACAATTACGAACACAAGGTGATGGTATCTCTTCCATTTAACTATAGCTAACGAATTAGGTTTTTCTGACAGCTTGCCCCAAGAAAAACCCTTGGGAACAATCAAAATCAGCTTTTTTCACTCTCTCTAACATGGCTTCATCTTCAATGCCTTCTGCGACCAGTTTATATTTTAAACGTAATAACATAGCCGCCATTTCTTCGACTAAATGGCATAAACGCTTGTCCTTCATACCTTGAATTAAAGAGGTATCAAACTTTATCGTGTCGACAGGCATATCGGCCGATAAATTAAGAACTATCCCTTTGTTTTTTTCTAGGTGATTAGCAAGCAAACTCAGCAGACCTAATCCACTTAAGGATAATCTGATTAAGTGAACCCCAAAGCACTGAAAAACACAGTGCTTTGGTTTTTTTTAAACGATAGCGATTAATTCAATTTCAAAAATAAGTGCTTGATACGGTCCAATAGCGCCACCAGCACCTTGCGCGCCATACGCTATTTGATATGGGATATATAGCTTCCATTTTGAGCCGACAGGCATTAGTTGTAACGCCTCAGTCCACCCTTTAATAACACCATTTACGGGGAATTCTGTTGGTTCATTACGGCTGTAAGAGCTATCAAATTCTTCGCCGTTTATTAAGCTGCCTTTATAATGCGTGCGTACGGTGCTCGTTGCTGTTGGAATCTCACCGTCACCAGCTGTTAAAACCTCATATTGCAAACCTGAATCGGTAACCGTGATGCCGTCTTTTTTTGCATTTTCAGCTAAAAAAGCCTCGCCTTCACCAGCATACTGTTCAGCATTATTCGATTCTGCATCCTCAATACCTTTTTGAATTTCGCTAAATGCAGATCGCACTGTCGCCTCGTCAACTTGTGGCTTTATTTTATTAAAGGCATCTGCAATGCCCTCTTGTGCAGCAGCTAACTCAACACCTGTAAAAGCGGCCACTAATTGTTGGCCCATTTGCATTCCAATGCCGTATGACGCCTGTTGCTCAGTCGTCGAAAATTTATCTGTCATATTATTTCCTAATTTAAAAACTAACTGTAGATTAATGCTCGATAAGACGAATACCGTCTTTATCTATTGAAATTATGCGATCCTTATATAAGCCCCCGATGGCTTTTTTAAATGCCTTTTTGCTCATGCCAAATAAATTAGAAATCATACGCGGATCAGATTTATCGTGCACAGGAGCAAAACCACCCTCTTTTTGTAAATAAATAAGAATGATTTTTGCGTATTTATCTCGTGTTTCTTTGCCACCTTGTAAGATTAAATCTATTTTTCCATCTTCACGGATGCGCTTAATGTAACCTTTTTTACTTTGGCCAAAACTTAACCGTTGAAACACTTCATTTTCGTACAGCACACCCCAATGCGTATTATTGATAATAGCCTTAAAGCCTAATTCCGTTGAATTAGCGATGATTAAATCGACTGGCTGTTGTGGGGTAAACAGCTGATCTTCATCTAAATCTTCAATGTGTTTATCAATTTTTGAAGAGGCGACTAAACGGCCATCATGCTCTCCCGCATAAACTGTCACTATATAGGATTTTTCTACTTCAAAAGGTTTGTGCTGCTCAGAGTAAGGCACCATTAGGTCTTTATCTAAACCCCAATTTAAAAATGCACCGGCCTTATTAATGTCAACACATTCTAAATAAGCGACTTCACCGACTTGAACTTTGGGCTTTTGCGTTGTTGCTATGGGTCTATCATCAGAGTCAAGATACAAAAACACATCGATTTCATCATCAAGCTGACAATCATGAGGCGCATGTTTTGTTGGCAACAATACTTCGCCAAAATCACCCGCATCAACATAAAAACCAAAATCGACGCTTTTAACAATCGTTAAGCGACCTGTTTTACCAATTTTAATCATTTTGCATTTCATAAGCTGAATAAAAACCGCATTATACAGGCTTAGTTAATTCAACTATATGAGGATTTTGTCGTTGTCATGGTGGAGGAATGAAATTTAACTCGCTTCAAACGATAAAATTTGAATACCAGCAATGTTTTTATTCGGAATAGACTGAGCCTACTATCAGAATATGGGCGCAATAAAATAATAAATCCATAGCTGTATAAGCAAGCACTAAAGCACATGAACGAATCATCTGTTTTAAGTAAAACTAAACCCGTGTCCGTATTTACAACCTAAAAACCATGCTGTATTCGCCAAGCTAAGACATCTGATTTACAAAACCATACTTTTTACTGCCCAGCCATATTTTTTATACGTTGGTTATTCTATTGAACATGCATTTCTTTTAGCATGAGCAACCTGTTTAAATGTTTCTTCACCGATACTTAGGCAACCTAAAGGAACCACAATTAAGGTTAGAATTGTAGAAACAAAAATACCAAACAGCATAGAAATAGCCATTCCTTGAAAAATCGGATCGGCTAAAATAATAGCTGAACCAACCATTGTAGAAACGGCAGTAATCAGCACAGGGCGTGTTCTTGCTTTCGCAGAAGAGATCACCGCATCATATAGATCCATACCATCAGCAACCAAATCCAAGGTAAAATCGACCAACAGAACAGCATTTCTTACAATAATCCCTGCTAAAGCAATCCAACCTATCATTGATGTTGCAGTAAAATCTGCCCCTATTATCATATGCCCTGGAGCTATGCCTAACAGCGTTAATGGGATAGGTGCCATGATGACGGCAGGGATTAAAAAATTACCAAACTGCCAAACAACCAGCATATAAATCACAATCAAAGCCACGCCATATGCTATGCCCATATCTCTAAATGTTTCATAAGTCACTGTCCATTCACCGCTCCATTCAAAACCCGATACTGCATCAGTTTTGGGTGCGCCAAAATAATTTCCTTCTAGCTCTATGCCATCAGGTGACGTGTAATTCTGCTCTTTCATTAAGCGAGCTACATCCATCTGCGCGTAAATAGGTGCTGACAACCGACCTTTTGCATCCCCCACAACATATTCAATAGGACGTAAGTCTTTATTAAACATGTAAGACCCGCGTGTTTCTTCAACAAACTTTCCTAACTGTCCTAAGGGCACTGTTTTCCCCGAATGACTCATAATCGGCAAGCTATTTAAGTTATTCAAATTAATGCGTTGAGACAGCGGGATTTGCAATAAAATATGAGTTGGCTCTTCAAGTGCTTTTTCTTTTAAATCACTCACTTTAAACATACCCATAACCATCGCTAGATTTTGATTAATCACGTCAATAGAAACACCATTTAATGCGGCAACTCGAGAATTGATTTCAAAGCGCCAGATTTTCATAGGTTCGCGCTTTAATGTTTCAACTTCTCCGATTAATTCAGATTGCTCAAAAAACCCTCTGAGGTCATCAGCGACCTGTTTTCTTGTTTTAGCATCTGGGCCGTGAATTTCTGCAACCACTGTTTGCAACACTGGCGGCCCGGGTGGCATTTCTACCACCGTCACACCCGCGCCATCTTTTTCACGAATACCCGACGCATCAACGAGTGGCGCGATCAATGCGCGCACCTCTACCGCTATTTCATGACTGGTTCGCTCACGCTCACTCTTATCGACCAAAATTATTTGTATTTGGGCTTGCCACGGGAACATACGCAAATAGGTTTGGCGTACTAGGCCATTAAAATCAAATGGAATCGACGTACCGACATAAGTTTGGACTGATACAACTTCGGGGAGGTCGCGAACAATTTCAGCAATCTCATTGGTGAAACTTGCTGTTTTTGTAAAAGCCGTGCCTGCTGGCATGTTGATAGCCACTTGAAATTCTGATTTATTATCAAACGGCAGCATTTTTACCGTAACTGCTGTGTTGTAAAATAACCAGCCCGAAATAAGAAATAAAACCACTAAAACATAGAGGAAAATACGCCCTATAAATCTATTTTTCCACGGAACGCCTATGGTATATTGGTGAATACCTTCAATTTTTTTGTCAATCTTTTCATCGCGTTTCAGCATGTCTTGCAACTGACCCATCGTTGGCATAACGCGCATGGCAATCCAAGGAGCAAACACCAAAGCAGCAAACAGTGAGAACAACATAGCGACAGAGCCTAGTGCAGGTATTGGTGACATATAAGGCCCCATTAACCCACTCACAAACCCCATAGGGGCCAGCGCAGCGACGACACAAAAAGTGGCTAAAATTGTCGGATTACCCACTTCACGAACTGCATCTATCGCTACCGCAGTACTGGGTTTACCGTGCATTAACCAACGACGATAAATGTTGTCAATAATAACAATTGTATTATCGACTAAAAAACCTATCGAAAAAATGAGCGCAAAAAGCGATACACGATTGATGCTGTAATCCATCAGTGTCGCTGCAAACACGGTAACTACTAGCACTAACGGAATTGTTAAAAATACAACGATTGACGGTTTAAAACCCATCGACAACCAAACTAAAAGCATCACCGCTGCCGTTGCGATAATTAAATCAGAAAAGAGTGAGTTGACTTTGTCACTGGCACTTTTTCCATAATCCCGAGTGTATTCAATATGCACATTATCCGGGATAAGTACGCCTTTTAAATTTTCGATTTCATCACGGATTGCCTGGACAACGCTGACCCCGTTAGAGCCTTTGTGTTTAGCCACTGCAATGGTGACTGCTTGGGCATTATTCACAGGGTCGCCAGAATATGCTGAACCACTCGAAAATGTCACCATTTGATCTGCCATCTCTGGCCCAATGCTCACTTTGGCAATGTCACTCATAAAAATAGGCCGCCCATCGTGCAAGCCTACAACCAATTGACGAATGTCATTAACACTGCGTAAAAAAGTGCCTGTTTCTACATATGCGAACAAATCTCCTCGCTCAGTAAAACCAACTGTTTGTTGTTTGTTAAACCCCTTAATAACTTGTGCGATTTGCCCCATACCCAAGTTAAACCCAACCAAACGTGAGGGCGAAACATCAATACGTACTTGTCTTTCACGCCCTCCTGAAATAAAGGCATTGCCAGTTTGAGGTATTTGCTTTATGCGTTGTTTTACCGTGGTTGCTAATGCCCGTAAAGTAGAATCATCAAGCTCATCAGACCATAAAGTAATCGTCACAACAGGCACATCATCGATGCTTTTTGGTTTTAAAACAGGCGTTTTTGCACCCGGTGGTAATTTATCTTCGTTAGATTTAAGTTGAGCCATCGTCTGAACCAACGCAGACTCCATTTCTTCTCCAACTTTAAAACGCAAAGTAATAATACCCATTTCATTATCACTGGCTGAGTAAATATGTTTAAGAGTGGATATTTCACTTAAAACTCGCTCTTGAGGACCAATTAAAAGCTTTGATACTTGCTCCGCACTAGCACCTGGCATTTGAAACAAAATATCAATAATAGGCACGGATATTTCTGGGTCCTCTTGTCGCGGTGCATTCATTAAGCCATACATTCCTAAAAACAGCATCGCCATATAAAACAAAGGCGTTAATGGCGAATGAATGAACGACTTACACATTTCACCCGCTGTTCCAAGCGCCTGATTTCCAATCGGCTTATCGGATGTTTTCTTTTCTGCTTGTTCTGTATCACTCATAATGGCTTTAATAGGTTAATTGATAGAAATGACCTTAAGTCTTGATTTAATATAATATTAGTTTGCTGCTTGCAGAAGAATATCATCACCCACTTTTATGCCCGAAATAACACTAACAAAACCTTCTTGCGCTGGATCACCTAAACGAATTAAGCGCAATTTTTGCTCACCTTGCTGATCAATCAATATAACAGCAGGTAAGCTACCTCTCCAAATAACAGCTGACAATGGAATAACTGGTAATGCTGAGGTTTGGTTACGTGGATCAGATATGATTACTTCAGCATACATACCAGGATGCGCTGAAACGCCTGCTGACAAATCAAACTGAACCGTCGTCGTATGTCCACCTGCGGCAGCCATTGGAAAAATACGCAACACAGAAACATCAATTA
>CAZORZ010000009.1:0-13761 GCA_964582255.1 uncultured Gammaproteobacteria bacterium
GCTCAGCATCAAGCTGAGAAAAGCATAAACTGACGTTTTGCTTAGTTTGTTTGGCAATTTGATTACTGCTTCGCGCAATAAAAAAACTACCCCATTTTGCCAAAACAAATAGACACGCTATCGAGCAATGAGACAATAATTGAAATATTGGCTCTAATAAAAAGAGTCGCTTCTTCTTATTTTTGCTTTTCAATCTTGCCCCAACTATCTCTTAACGACATAGTTCGATTAAACACAGGTTTTCCAGCTGTCGATGTTTCATCAGCAATAAAATAGCCCATACGTTCAAACTGATAAGCTAATTCTTGCGTCTTCGCCTGAATAGCTGGCTCACATTTTACGTTATTGAACTGCATTAATGATTCTGGGTTTAATGCCGTTTTTATATCATCTTCTTTGGCAGGATTTTTAACATGGAATAAACGATCATAAATATTCACCGTCGCCGTCATTGCATGAGGCGCACTAACCCAATGAATAGTCCCTTTTATCTTACGTCCATCTTCAGTTCTACCACCTTTTGAAGCAGGGTCATAAGTACAAATTAAATGCTCAATTTCACCATCATCTGTATAAACCACATCGGTACAGGTTAGGTAATAAGCAAATCTAAAGCGTACTTCTCTGCCGATGCTTAAACGAAAGAACTTTTTCGGCGCATCCAGCATAAAATCTGATTTTTCAATGTACAATTCTTTACTAAAAGGTACTTTTCGAGTGCCAAAATCAGGATTTTGCGGATGATTTTTGCCTTCTACCATCTCTGTTTGTTCATCAGGGTAGTTTTCAACGATAACTTTTAATGGATCTAACACCGCCATCCGACGCTCAGCACGCGTGTTTAAATCTTCACGCACACAGCTTTCTAACACCCCCATTTCAATCAGGCTGTCTTTTTTTGTCACTCCTATCACTTCTGCAAAGGTTCTAATTGATTCTGGAGTAAAACCACGACGCCTCATGCCAGAGATGGTTGGCATACGCGGATCATTCCAACCACTGACGTGCTTATCCACCACCAATTGATTTAATTTACGTTTACTGGTGAGGTTATACTCTAAATTTAGCCGTGAAAACTCTATTTGACGTGGCGTAGAGGGCGTATCCAAATTATTCACCATCCAATCATATAAAGGACGGTGATCTTCAAACTCTAAGGTACACAGGGAGTGAGTGATCGACTCAAGCGCATCAGACAAGGCGTGAGTGAAATCGTACATCGGATAAATGCACCATTCATTGCCCGTTTGATGATGTTCAATATGACGGATGCGATAAATTATAGGGTCACGAAGGTTAATATTACGTGCGCCCATATCTATTTTTGCGCGTAGAACATGGCTACCATCTTCATGCTCACCATTTTTCATCGCGCTAAAAAGAGTTAAATTTTCGCCAATGCTTCTATCTCTAAAAGGGCTGTCACTGCCTACTTGCTTTAAGGTACCGCGCTTTTCTCTAATTTCATCAGCACTTTGGCTATCGACATAAGCCAGACCTTTGTTAATTAAATCTAAGGCATATTGATAAAGTTGAGGAAAATAATCTGACGCATATGGATTTTCTTGCCATTCGAAACCCAGCCATTGCACATCTTTTTTTATCGCTTCCACATACTCTTGGCTTTCTTTTTCAGGATTGGTGTCATCAAAGCGAAGATTACACATGCCGTTAAACTCTTGCGCCAAGCCAAAATTAACGCAAATAGATTTTGCATGGCCAATATGTAAGTAGCCATTTGGCTCTGGAGGAAAGCGAGTCTGTATTTTTGTGTGTTTCGCACTTTCGAGGTCAGCTTGAATAATGTCTTTAATAAAATTACTAGCCATTATTTTATTGTTATCTGTGGTCATTTATTTGGAAGAATATTTAAAGAACCTAATTATAAAAGATTATTTAACGTAAAAAATATAAATTCAAAATAAATCACTCAAATTGTAGATAAACCCGAGTAATTTACTAAAGTTAAACTTGATACTGTCGACATTTTAGAATACTCAGCAAAGTAAAAAAATTATGAATGCATTCAAATCACCCTTTGTTATAGCCATCTTTACGATCCAGATCATCGCTGTCATCGCGTCATTTATTATCAGATCAGATTATATTTTACTTACCTCAGCAGTATTAACGATCGCCTTATTTGCCATTTACGTGCGTAAAATAGACACTTTTGATTGCGCCCTTATTAATAAAAACAAGACAGAGCACCAACAGCTTGAGTCGTTAGTGCAATATTCCAACACTCTTGATGATGCTTTTTCTCAAGTCTCTAAGCAATTCACCTCAATGCATGATGATATGGGACAAATGAAAGATATTGTTACGAGCGCGACCGAAAAACTATCTGGTAGCTTTACGGGTATGGAAAATGATTCATTAGGTCAAATGCAAATGCTCCGAGACTTAATTGACTCACTATCACAAGCAACTGATGGCGATGAGCACTCAAAACAAACATCAGGGATAAACCAATTTGCCATTGAAACCGAATCAATTGTTAATGACTTTATCAATCTCGTACAAAAAATTGTGACTAACAGCTCCAATGTCGGCTCTTCTTTTAACATCATGAACAAACAAGTCAATGATATCGTTAGCCTACTTAACGATGTCAATCAAATCACCTCTCAAACTAATTTATTAGCGCTAAATGCCGCTATAGAAGCAGCACGAGCTGGTGAAGCAGGGCGTGGATTCGCTGTTGTTGCGGATGAAGTCAGAAAGTTATCCCAAAGAACCGCTCAATTTAGCGATGAAATAAGAGAGCTTATCACGAGCACACAAAACTCTATCGGCGCTCTTTCTTCCACGGTTGACGACATTGTTAATACGGACATGTCTATAGCAGAGACATCTCAAGAAAGAATGCAATCTATGTGGAGTGAAATGCGTACTTTAAATAAGGATGTCGTATTTCAGTCAGCAACCATACAGAATATATCGCAAAAAATGCAATCTCACATCATTGCTGGCATTATTTCATTGCAGTTTGAAGATCTGACCATTCAATTAATGGATCATGTGTCAAAGCGCATGTTTAGCCTAGAAGATTTTGTTCAGCAACTCGCTCAATTTCATCTAGATAGTAATAAAATGACTTCTCCAGATGAAATGGCCGCACAAGTATCTGCGTTACAGGCTGTTGTTAATAGCCACCGAGAAATTTTCACTCAAATGGATGGCTCTAAAGCCGTGTCTCAAGGCAGCGTTGAAACTGGCGAGATTGAGCTGTTTTAAAACAATAACTGACTAGACTGTCATCACTAGATAGCTGTTTCAAAGCTTTTAATCTCATTCCAGTTTTCAGTAATGTTTTTTGCCTCAGCTCGTGTGACACTTTTTATCCCCTCTGGTTTTGAGCCCACATAGATAAAACCCGTGATCTGCTCATTAAAATCCAAGCCCAATGATTCTCTTACAAAGTCGTCATAGGCATTATCACCCGTTAACCAACAAGCACCAAAATTTAGCGCATCACAGGCTTGCAAAATATTTAGGGCGGCACAACCTGCACAAAGCTGTTGCTCTATTTTAGGCACTTTAAGGTTATCCTTAAGCTGACACACCACCACAATAATTAACGGAGAACGTAATGGTTTTTGATGTTGTTTTTTAAAATAAGCTTCACCTGCATTTGGATCACGCATGCGAACAGCCTGCTCGAACACTTTAGCCAATAACATACGGTTATCGCCTTGTATGGTTAAAAATCGAAAAGGCTGTAATTCAACGTGGTCAGGCACACTCATTGCGGCTTGTAAAATAAGCTGTATTTGCTCTGAGTTTGGCCCAGGTTCAATTAATAATTTTGCTGGGATTGAACTCCTTGAATTTAAACTATCTAATATTGCCATTAATAACTCTAAAAAAAATCAATTATATGAAATTACCAACGTCGTTTCTAAACTATTTAATGCCTATCGCAATTATTATTGCTACGCCATTAACGATTTCTCAAAGTTTTGCTTCATCACTAGAAAATCATCCTTCACCTTATTTGAGAATGCACCAATCAGACCCTGTTAAATGGCAGACATGGGGTAAGGACGTACTTGAGCAAGCAAAAAAAGAAAATAAACTCATCTTTATGTCGATTGGCTATTTTTCTTGTCATTGGTGTCATGTGATGCAAAAAGAGAGTTATTCACACCCCGATATTGGTGCTATTTTAAATGACAATTTCATCCCTGTAAAAGTAGATCGCGAACTTCGCCCAGAGCTTGATCGAAGAATGATTCAATTCGTTGAATCGGTACGAGGATACGCAGGCTGGCCACTCAATGTGTTTTTGACTGCTGATGGTTATCCCGTTACTGGATTTACTTATTTAAATAAAATTGAATTTGAAAAGGTTCTCATCAGTCTTAACAAAGAGTGGCGTGAAAACCATCAACAATTAGCCGACACTGCAAAGAAATATTTTGAACAAATCGAGAGCAACGAAACCAAATCAGACTTAGTTAACTTACCTGATCAACATTTTCCTAAAGTTGTCGATGCTTTTATATCTCAGGCGATGTTAATTGGTGATGACTTACAAGGTGGATTTGGTAAAACCAATAAATTCCCTTCATACCCTCAACTTAACTCACTACTAAAAGCTATCATCGCTAATCCAGCTATAGACAGTGATATTGTCGATTTTTTTCACTTAACATTACGTGCTATGGCTTCATACCATCTAATGGATCATGTTAATTTTGGCTTTTATCGTTATGTCGTTGACCCTGATTGGCAAACCCCTCATTTTGAAAAAATGCTGTATGACAATGCTCAATTAGCTAGCTTATACTTTGATGCCCATCAACAATGGCCTACCAAAGGTTATGCTGATATTGCCTTAAAAACCTTAGATTTCATGAATCAGTTTATGGCTAATGGCGAAGGTGGATTTAACGCCAGCCTTTCGGCGGTTGATACAGAAAATAATGAAGGCGGCGGCTATTATTGGGATGCCGTAGAGCTTAAAAAGCTGCTAAACGACAAAGAATACGAAGCAATAAAGAAAGCATGGGAGTTTGATGATGATGAATCACTCATTCTCATACGGCCTTTAACTGGAATTGGCTTAAGCTTAAGCGATAAAGCACAAATGACCAGCATCCTAAAAAAATTGCAGTCCGTCAAAAAAGCAACTATGCCCGTCGATACTAAGGCGCTTGCTAGTTGGAATGCCCTTGCACTAAAAGCATGGGTTCGTGCCAGCCAACATCATCCAACCGTAGCCATAAAAAAACAAACCAAAGAGTTCTATTTATACATCGTCAACAATTTTATTAAAGATGGCAAGGTCATTAAATTTGCAGGGCAAGGCGATGCTGCCGAAACCACTTTAGAAGATTATGCACAGCTCGCTCACGCGATACAGCTCTATGCTAATTACAGTAAAGATCCACAAGCAGAAAAAATTGCCCAAACCTTAGTAGGCATAGCATTTAATCAATATTATACCGATGGCCGTTGGCGCAGAAACACCGATAGTTTAATCCCAGGTGATAAAGGTGACCTAGTCATTCAAGATGCTGTTTTAGAATCCCCTGTCTCATTACTGTTAGAAACAGTGTTTTTAATGAATAATCCAGACCCTAAGATAAAAGAATTATCACATAAATTAATGAAACGACTCACTCGTGACGTTTTAGATGTACCATATTATTATAGTTCGGCTATTATGTTAAGAAAGCTCCATACAAAAGAGAGCTCAATGCCTTAAGGAATATTTAATCAAGTCTTTATGCCCATTTTGGTGCAAGAAGTGTGAGTTTATTAACTTGATCAGCGTCTCCTTAAAAAACCAATCTAAGGGGACGGTATGCAACCACTGTTACATAAGCGATACGGCTTTTTTCTATTTGTTCTGCTGCTCACCAGCATTGAAATTTTTATCTGGTTTTATTTAGAAGATGTAGGATTTCTGCACCAGCTCATTCTAAGTGATAAAAGCGGCATATCTTTAATGATCATTGGGTTTTACCTACTCACCTCATTACACTTCATTTATTCAAGTCTGGTTGTGAGTCGACAGTTTATGGAGGCCGACTCTCGTTCGTTAAACTGTAAAAATGTCGCCATCAATAAATATTTCGATGATCTCAATTCTCAAGTGCTTAGTAGCGGGCGTATTCAATCACTCATTGATGTATTAGACATACGCATTCGCAGCCGTTATTCCTTCGGCTTTTTAATTGCAGACTTAATGATGAAGCTTGGTCTTTTAGGTACCGTCATCGGCTTTATCATCATGCTTGGATCATTGTCCGACTTAAACAGTGTCGATATCAGCGTCATGCAAAAATTACTTGCCGACATGAGTAATGGCATGAAAATAGCACTCTATACCACACTCACCGGTATGCTGGCAGGTATCTTCCTCAATGCTAAGTACAACTTTTTAGACTGGGCAGCAGATCACTTAATGAATGATTTAAAAGAATCAGCCTTACATTCATTAGCCACTAAGAAAAATGATTAAAGATAAAAAGCTATCAGACCCCTTTACTGACCTGTTATTTAACACGTTACTGGGCTTTAGCTTACTGTTTTTCATTTCTATTTTATTTATGAACCCTGTCGCTCAGCTTGGCAATGTTAATTATAAAGCTGAATACATCATTACCGTTACTTGGCCAGATGATCAACCTGATGACATCGACATTTGGATGTCTGATCCCAGTCAAAACATACTGTCTTACCGCAATCGTGATGCAGGCTGGTTGCAGTTAGATCGTGACGATCAGGGCGACCTTAACGACACCATTGAAATTAATGGGGTTACAACCGTTTATCCCATCAACCAAGAGGTGGTGTCGATTAGAGGCATTGTGTCTGGTGAATATATTTTAAATTTACAGTTTTATAAAAATATCACCAAAAAACCAGTGACTGCCACAGTAAAAATTGAGAAGGTAAACCCGTCATTAAAAGTAGTTTATGTTGATAAGGTGACGCTCCATAAAGAAGACGATGAAATCACCGTGCTACGTTTTACCCTCGACACGGCAGGCGACATTGTCGACATCAATCATCTCGATAAAAAATTCACCAACTATAGCCTTGAGGTACTGGAATGACGTTGGCTATCTTAGGTTTAAGTGCTGGCTTTATTTTGGTGCTCGCATTTTTGTTTTATCTGTTAGTTAAAACACAACTCTCTGTTACCGCCAAATTCTTAGCCTTGGCGTTATCCAGCACTTTTTTTATTGTGCAATATCAATCCTTACATCAGTTCATGGGCTGGCCTTCAACCGCCGAATTACCCGATGAATTTGTGCTCATTGCCACTAATGTGCGCGAGCCTAACAAGCAGACAGGTGATATTGGCATCATGTATTGGTGGGTACGTGAAAGTAGCGATTTAACGCAACCACCACGTGTTTATGAATTGCCCTATAAGCTTGAAATGCACCAAACAACCGAAGACGTGATAAAAAAACAAAAAGAAGGCGCTCAATTTATTGGACAAAAATCCAGCGACTCCAGTAGCCAAGGTGGCAAAGGCTTCAGCTTTAAACAAATAAGCAAAACAAGCCGCTACAAGAAACAATAACCTCTCACCTATTTTCATCCACACTGATTTGGGTTTTCGCGTAAACTCATGGCATGAAAAAACTTGCATTAGACAATATTGATCTGGAAAAGCAGATCCTGACAGAAAGTGTTGTCAGTGCTGTTGGCTTATCACCCGATCAAATTCAAATTGGTTTAAAAGGCGACCCTTCGCTGCGTGAAACAGCGATGGATCGTTGCCGATATGAAAGTGAAATAGATCAAGTGTTCGATCAATTAGAACCTGTTTTACAAGACTTACTGATTAATCGCGGTATTTATCGCATGTTTATCGGCTTTAATAATAACGAGATTAGAACCAACTCTATCTTCGATCCGCTTCGCGAAGAAATCCATGAAGCCAGCTCACTAACCTCCAAAGACTATATTAATAGGCATTTTCCACCCATTGCCTACGAAGAAAAAGTAGCCGTCATGCGTGATCTTTATAAAGGCTTAATGAATTCAAAATTATTTCAAAAAATGCCCCCACACTGGCAAAACATAACCACCAAAAGACATAAAGGCTGGGAACCCATGTCGGTTGAACAAATTATCAACATTGTACAAACTCTAAAAGTACTGCGTAATTTACCCGAATATTATTTGCGTAATTTCACCATTTCGATGGTGCAATCAGTTGTGCGCATGCAGTTTAATTGCGATGGCACTCAAATTGTAACCGCCAGTAATTTTAATGAATTTATTGAAATGAACTTACCTTAGGAGCTTGCCTTAAAACTCACCATGCACAACATCCATTATTCAATCACTGCTCATAATCCCTTAGCCCATATTTTTGATGTCGTACTCACTGTTAAAAGCCCTGCTCTTAAGGGGCAAAAACTACGTTTACCCAGCTGGATTCCGGGCAGTTATATGATTCGGGATTTTGCTAAAAATATCATCGAGATTAACGCAACTTGTAACAAACAGCCTCTTAAGCTAACTCAGTTAGACAAATCAACTTGGCAGCTTAATGACTTATCAAAAAGCACTGAAGTTGTTATTAGTTACAGTATTTATGCTTGGGATTTATCAGTTCGCTCGGCACACCTAGATCAAACTCACGGGTTTTTTAATGGCACCAGTGTATTTTTAGAAGTTATCGACCAATCATCGTCCCCTTGTCGGGTTGACATAATTAAGCCAAGCCATCAACACTGTGAGCACTGGCAGCTAGCCACTAGCTTAGAAAAAATTAGCACGGGTGAAAATGGTTTTGGTGAATATAGCGCAAAAAACTATGCCGACTTAATTGACCACCCTGTTGAAATGGCCGCCTTTAAAAAACTATCTTTCACTGCCTGCGGCGTACCGCACGACATTGTTTTAACTGGTCGTTTTGAATGCGATGAACAACGCATCATTAAAGACTTAACCACTATTTGTGAACATCACATTCGTTTTTTTGCCGAACCTGCACCGATTAAACAGTATGTCTTTTTAATTATGGTTGTGGGTGATGGTTATGGCGGCTTAGAGCATCGAGCCAGCACCAGCCTGTTGGTCAGTCGCAAAGACTTACCGCAAATAGGTGTAAAGGATGTCAGCGATGATTACCGTCAATTTTTAGGCCTATGCAGTCATGAATATTTTCATACTTGGAATGTCAAACGCATGACTCCAGCAGTGTATTTAACCGCTGATTTAAGCAGCGAAACCTACACACCTCTGCTGTGGGCTTTTGAAGGCATCACTTCGTATTACGATGACCTAGCGCTCTTACGCACAGGCTTAATTAGTGAAAAATCCTATTTCGAACTATTGGCACAAACAATAACACGCGTCTTAAAAACTAAAGGCCGTCACAAACAAAGCATTAGTGAATCAAGCTTTAATGCGTGGACAAAGTTTTATAAACAAGATGAAAATGCTCAAAATGCTATCGTTAGCTATTATGCCAAAGGCACTCTTGTTGCACTTTGCCTCGACCTCACTCTGCGCCAAGAAAGTGGCTCTACATTATCTTTAGATGATGTGATGCGTTCACTGTGGCAAGACTATTTGGCAGGTAATGTCGGTTTTAATGACGACACGATTCAGCTTAAAATCGAACATCTGCTAAACAAACCTTATCCAGCATTATTTAATAGCCTGTTACGCAGTGTTGAAGAACTCCCCTTAGCCCAGTTATTAAAAACAGCAGATATTAATCTACTCACTTTTCCTCAATCATCGCAAAGTGATAAAGGTGGTAAAGCGATCAAAGAATCTGCCAACGCTGACTTTGGTGCTTTTTTACAACAAAAAGGCGACTATTTACAAGTTGTTCGTGTTTCTGATCAGGGCGCTGCACAGACCTCTGGTTTATCGGCAGGTGACAACATTATTGCCGTTAATCAGCTTAAATTAAATTTGGCTCAATTTGAGACCATGATAGCGCATAAAAAAGCAGGAGATTCAGTTGCCATAACCGCTTTTCGTCGTGATGAGTTAATGCAATTTAAAGTGCTGCTGACAAAGCCCGAAAATAATATAGCCCTGCTCACGAACAATAATGATAAAAAATCAACCACAGCATGGCCTTATGCGCTCAGCTAGTTTTACTTCGCCCATTGCTATTGATGAAGTCAAACGTCAAGTCGAACAGCAATTAGCTCAAAGTTTCACTTGGTTTTACAGCGAAGAAACAGATTCAACCAATACTGAACTTCTCAAACACAAAATAGCAACCAGCATTGCCATCACTGAGTTTCAAAGCCAAGGACGCGGACAGCGTGATCATCAATGGCAATCACCTCATGCCAAAAACCTGCTTTTTTCCATTGCCTTAAAAAGACCCGTCGATAAACACTTAGGGTTAATACCCATACAAGTCGGACTGGCGATAAAAAGCACACTCAACACAGCAGGTTATAACGAAATCGAGTTAAAGTGGCCTAACGATATTTTTTATAAAAAACGTAAGCTTGGCGGCATTTTAATAGAAGCCATAACAGAACAAGCGCATTCACTATTAGTGATTGGCGTAGGGCTTAACGTCAATATGTCCGTGACACAAAACGATACTTTTATAGCACTTAAACAAACTGGACACCAAGAGATTGATAGAACTGACTTACTGAGTCATTGCATTACCGCTATTTATAATATCCTTAGCCATGAAAAAACAAACACCATTGAAGCATTTAATAACGCTCATCTATTCCATTTAAAAAAAATTAGGTTTAAACACCACCATAAAATTATTAACGGTCATTGCCAAGGCATCAATAGCGCTGGACAGCTTGTTATTAAAACGCCCGATGGCGCATCATCTTTTTCCACTGGAAGCATCATGTTAGAACAAACATGCTCGCATTAGACTGTGGTAACAGCGCTTTAAAATGCCTGATAAATTCTCACGTCACCACTTTTTATCTTAATGCAGCGAGTTTTGATGAGCAGCTTGCCCAATACCTTCAACCCATAAATAAAGACATTAAAGTTGTTTTTAGCTCGGTAGCAAACACATCCGTTAGTGGGCGTATTTTAGATATATTACAAAGGCATTTCACTCATACACCTATCACCGCTAAGACAGAAATAGTATTTAATAATTTGAAAAATGGCTATACCGATTTCAAACAATTAGGTGTTGACCGTTGGCTCGCCATGATTGCAACAAATCCTTCTGCCGAGAACAGAATAATCATCGATGCAGGCTCTTGGATAACAATGGATGCTATTTCAAAAGATGGGCAACACTTGGGTGGCGCCATTATTTCTCAGCACAAAAGTGATGAGGCATTACTATTAAAACGCTTTAACCTAGCTCATCAAGCGAATGCTCATCACTTACAGTTTGGTTTATCAACACAACAGTGCATCAGTATGGTTAAGGGGCGCTATGGCGTCCATACGGTTATCTCTTTGTTATCTCTTTGGATTAATCATATAGCGCAGCCATGCCGTCTATTTATCACTGGTGGCGACGCTAAAGAAATAAAAAAAGCCATAACATTACAACTACCTCCCGATTTACTAAAATCGATCTTAGATATTCAACAAAACAAAAATTTAGTATTATCAGGACTTTCCATCAGATACGCAGAAAAACAAGACTAATGCGATTATTTTTCTTCATGTTATTATTACTAAATGGCGCCTTTTTTGCTGTTAATACACTGCGTGAGCCAACAGAAACACCAACAAGCATCAACATTGACAACTCATTTCCACCATTAGTTTTACTGTCAGAACAAAAGTTAGAAAGCCCTATCCATTCATCCAGTATAAAGACTGATAGCGAAGTCACTACTGAAGTAGAGCCCACTATTGACCTAAAAACATGGCTGGCACAATTTACCGCAGAAACAGAACCTAATTTACCTGAGGTTGATCCAGTAGCACCTGAACAAAAAGAAACAAAAACAACCTTACAATGTTACACCGCAGGGCCATTTCACAACTCAGACTCTTTGCAACAAGCTGCAAGTTTTTTCAATAATTTCAACATCAGCTTCCAAAAACGCTCCATCATCGAAAAACAATATATAGGCATGCTGGTCTATTTACCCAGCTACCCAAACCGTAAAGCCATCGTTAATGTGGCAGAGGCACTTGCAGCGAAGGGGGTAAAAGATTACATACTGTTAAATGAACCGGGTAAAAGTCACGCCTTGTCACTTGGTGTGTTTAGCCTAAAGAAAAATGCGGAGCAACGTATAAAAATACTGTCAAAACTCAATTACAACGCTAAATCTGAAGCTAGATACCGAAGCAAAACCATTTACTGGCTTGATTACTCAATTGATAAGCAAAAAAACCAGATCGATTTAACCGAAGAACACATGATTTCCTTAAATGCTTCTCAAATACAAAGAAATTGCATTAGTTAATAGTTAAAGGCTTGCGATTCAAGAATAAACCCACTAAAATCTCGCACCTTGATTAAGGTTACACTTAATCAAAAATTAGCCGGTATAGCTCAGCTGGTAGAGCAACTGACTTGTAATCAGTAGGTCCCGTGTTCGATTCATGGTGCCGGCACCATACAATATATAGGCTTAGCGTTATGCTAAGCCTTTTTTTTAGATGATGTATTACGTCTCAACATAAGATATCATCTAATGATGTGCATTTTAAGTACAGTCGGTCTAACATAGCTGACGGCTACATGCACAAATAGCTTCAAACTTTGTTTTGTTATGGTGATTGCAAAACAACTTAATTTTTTTCACCACAACATAAAGAGAGCGATATGAGTAAAGGTACAGTTAAGTGGTTTAATGCAGATAAAGGTTTTGGTTTTATTACTCCTGAAGATGGCGGAAAAGATCTATTTGTTCACCATTCAGAAATACAATCTGGTGGCGAATACGCAACTTTAAACGACGGCCAAGCGGTTGAGTTTGAAGTTGGACAAGGCCAAAAAGGCCCTTGTGCAAATAAAGTAACAGCAGTTTAATTTATTAAACTGACGATAGTTGCTCGATAGCTTTGCTGTCAGCGCTATTTGCATAATTAGGCTTAGCAGCAATGCTAGGCCTTTTTTTTGCACTCAAGAGCATAAACTCCTGCAAAAAATCCATTCACTACATCCATGTAGTTCGCCTTTTTTTTGCACTCAAGAGGATAAACTCCTGTAAAAATACGACCAAAGGGCGCAAGCCTTCGTGACATCCTCTCGTTTACCTTTTCTCTCAACGACTTAAACAGCCCTGTTTTTTCTCTGTCGCTAGCCTTTTTTGTTTCTGCTAAAATCAATTTAGTACGCAAAATAAAAATCACTTTATTCATCCATGCCAATCCATTGCCATAATTAATTAACTCATGACGTCTATTCGAAAAAAGAGAATACTTTCATTACTTAAAGGGATAGAAACCGGTGACCCTGCTTCTGTTGCTGTGGTTAATGAAGACAAGTACATTCAACATAATCCTCAAACTCATGAAGGAAGTGAGGGCCTTGCTGCGTTGTTTAAGCGTCTTGCAAAGAGTTCACCTAAAGTTAATATTGTGCGTATTTTCGAAGATGGCAACTATATTTTTGCTCATACTGAATATGATTTTGCTAGTTCAAACATTGGCTTTGAAATATTTCGCTTTGATGGTGATCAGGCTGTTGAGCATTGGGACAATATTCAACCTCGCTTAGGCCCTAACCTTTCTGGTCATAGCATGGTCGATGGCGCGACTGAGGTAGTTGATCTTGAACAAACTGAAGCCAACAGACACTTCATTCGCAACTTCGTAGACGACATTTTAATTAACCGATGTTTTGACAAA
>CAZORZ010000010.1:0-13216 GCA_964582255.1 uncultured Gammaproteobacteria bacterium
CGATGGCTGTGCATCAATTAACTGGGCACGTAAAGCTTGTTGGGTTTCATAAGGTAATGAACTTATGTGATATTCAAAACCACCACCTTGGGCTTGGCGTTTTTGGGATGTCCATTCATCACGTTTAGCTTTTCTTTTTATTCCTGACTCAGTTGCTGGCACTTCTTTTTGTCCTGCAATCTCCTTGGCTGTAAACCATTCCTTGTTCATGGTTTTGCTCCTTGTGTTTGGGCGAGAGTCCGCTTTTTGGTATGCTGATGGCTCTCACACGCATCAACCAAAAAGGAACTCTCATGGAAATTATTAATAAACTCGAAACATTGTCCAAGGCATTCTCGGCTAGTATCGAATTTGCAAAATCGGGTGGTAACACTACCGAAACAATTATGAGTCTTAGAGAGCAGTTGCTGCTTGCAAAAGAGGCTATCTTCGATATTAAACAAGGGGCGCTTGAGCTTAAAGATGAAAACGGTGACTTGAAGAGCCAGTTGGCAGAGCTTAAAAGTTTTCATGTAGAGAAAGAAAACTATGTTTTTAAAGCACTTTCTACTGGATCGGTTGTGTATATTCTCAAAAGTGACGTTAATGCGATAAAACCATCCTTCTATCTTTGTGCTCATTGCTTCGAGAAGAGTGTAAAATCGTATCTGAATTTGCACGAAGATAATTTTCACAAGGATAAATTTCGTTGTAATGCATGTAATGAAACGGTTCAAATACCCAATGATAAAAAAATGACTGTTGGCATTAGTTCTGGAAGCTCTAGGTTTAATAAAGATGGGTGGTAACAGATTCATTCTGATGCTCCTATCATTTTTTCAAGCTGCTTCATTTCAGCATCAAGCTTCTTTCTTTGCTGTGCTTTTTTACTCAACAAAACATTCAAAGTATCTTTGCCATAGGCGACTCGGCCACCGCGCTTTTTAACCAGCCAATCCGTCAATCCAGTCGATGAACAAATACTCTCTAAAACAGGGATATAACAAAAATAAATATTGTGATCAGTACTCGAAGGAGCAGCCCATTTATCAATCGTTGTCTTAGTGATTTCTTTACCAACTAAACGGCTCATCTCGGCCGCAACATCAAAGCGATCTAAGTCATGATCTTGAGCAGAATCTAAAACAATTTTAAGCTGAGTAGCGACCGCAACCGAGTAATCAGAAGTAGCCGGGTCAGGGCGCTCAGCCTGCGGAATTAAGAACATGTCAATCGTGCGATCATCGTTTGACCTAGGCATGGCAATTCACCCCTTTATTTTTTCCATGAAAACACCGTTTTTTAGGTGTAGAATTCGTTTTGTTGAAGTAGCGAGAAGGCCAAATATGTTCTGGTTGAATATTAGGGTATTCACCGCCTTTTCTAAGTGCTTCGCAGATATGGTTTTCCCCTTTGGGATAGCTCTTTCTGTAAAGTGCCATTTTCAAAGTACTAGGCGCTAAACCATGATGCATAGACAGTGCTCGTAATGACCATTTAATGCGCTTTAAAGAGGCGATAATATCGACCTTATCCCAGTCCCCATTAGGGGCTTTTTTTGGTGTGTAGTTGTAACTCATGGGGTAGATAATAGCGTCTGATAATTAGCTAGTCAATAGTTTTCGTTCGGGTCGATCTTAGTTATCAGTCGGATTGTGGCTTTTATTCATATAATAATTAGGTAAATCAATGACTTACAGTAAATGCGACCATACTAAATTAAGTCTGACCATGAGGTCGATCTTATGAATATTAACTCTGACCGATTTGAATACCGACTGAAAGCTATTGTTTCCAAGGTTGGTAGTGTTGCTGAAACCGCAAGAAGGGTTGGCGTTTCAGAGGCAACCGTTAGAAAATGGCGTGATGGGGATACAGATCCACAGAGAAAGAACTTAATAAAACTTGCTGAGTCAGCTAATTTCAATCTTTTATGGCTGGCTACTGGCGCAGGTGAAATGATGCTAAATGATAATTCGGCATCAATAGCTCAGGTCTTACAGGGTAGCGGTATCGAGCAGTATTACTTACAAGCACTAGAGCTAATAGAAGATGTGTTACAGGCTAAAAGAGCCAACATACGCCCTTCTAAGAAGGTTGAGCTAGTAAAGTACGTGGCAGATATGATAGAAAAAGAAAATGCAGAAGATGTAAAAAATAACGTAATTCAATTAGTAAAAATGGTTTCATAACAACAAAAGGACTAATAATGGACAATATAAAAAGATTTCTAGAAAGCGAAATAACCAAGGAAACAGCGAATACAGAAATAAACATCAATATAAATATTTCAATTACTATTTTTAAAAAACGCTCTAAGTTGTATTAAACTTTAAGGTATTATTTAATACAGATTAAACGGTCATTAAAGGCCGTTTTTTATTGCGCCATTCATTTGTCCCAAACTTGTAAAAACCCAAAATCCATGTGTCCTAACCAAAACAAAATTAAATTGTGTTAAACCTCTAATAGCCGGAATACATAAATCTATCCCAGAAAAAAACAATTTATGTCATCGTATCCCGTATTCTAGTATCCATCTGTCCCTTCACACCACCACAGGGTAAATGATACAGTGTGCTGGTGCGCGTTGTGTGTCGGCCTTCTTTATTAAACTCTGAAATTTCAGCAACTTTGATTTCATCATGCTGCGGCAAAATAGCCCTGATAAGTGAAGATTTTCCTGCGCCCGATACACCAGATATAAGATTAATATGGCCATTCAAAGCCGCGTTTAAATCATCTATGGACATGTCATTGGTTAAGCTGATGTGGTGAATATCATAACCCAAAGGTTGATAAATGGCTTTCAAGCTAAAAGGGTCATCAGAATTTTCGGCCAATAAATCAATTTTATTTAACACAATTAAAGGCTTAATTTTATTGATTTCGGCAGAGGCTAAGTATTGATCGAGCAGAAAAATATTAGGTTCTGGCACTACTGATAAAAAAATAACTAACTGTGAAATATTGGCGGCTACGGAGTGTATTTTTCCAAAGCCATCAATGCGCTGAATCATATTGTCACGCTCACTAATGGCAACGATAACGAAGTCTTTTTTAATAGACTGAATGATGACTTTATCACCACAAATGATGGTGCCAAGGTTGGTGCGTGGCTTGCATCTTATGAGTCGGCCATCACGGCAGTCTTCGATATTAATTAATCCGCCTCGATGCGAAATAACTAAGCCTTTAAAGGTATTATCATTACTCAGGTCAATCGTATTGAGTGATTGCTGCGTTTTTTTAATTCGCCTTTGTTGTTGCTGGCTTAAGCGTCTTTTTGCCATATCTCTTGTAACAGGGCGTTAATTTTAGCAGCACAGATAAGGTCTTTAATACTGATGCCTTGTACACTGTGTGTGCTGTATTTAATGGAGCAGGTATTGTAGCTGAGATGCAAATCGGGGTGATGATCTTGTTGTTCAATAAGCCAAAATAGAGCTTGAGAAAATGAGGTCACTTGATGAAAATCAGTGAATTTTAAATGGCAACATAGACGGCTATTTTGCTCATCAAAATGCCACAGCTCTAGTGCCACTAATTGTTGTTTTATATCTGCGGCATTAAGGGCAACAGGTTGGGTTATATTTCTGCAATGCTGTTGAACTAATGGCTGCATCAATGTTAAAACTTGTAATAACTTTCGCTAAGATAATCAATGACATCACTGACATCTTCGTCAAACCACGTTACGCTAAGGCTATCTTTACAAAATCTAACTTGTGAACCAAGGCGCTTAATATCATTAACATTGCGATTAGAGCGAGTATAAAGATCTGTACCGTGGCATCTGACGCAGCTTTCGCCGTGTAATTCTTGCCCATTACTGACATCGGCTTGCGCGCTGTGACTAAAGGCTAAAACAGTGGTGATAAGTGTTATGTTTAATAATTTCATAATTTATCCTTTTAAAGGTGCGTTTAAATGAGCAATTCTTATCGAAGCAGGTGGGTGTGAATCGTAAAACATTGAGTGAATAGGATCAGGCGTGAGTGTGCTGGCATTATCTCGGTACATATTAACTAATGCAGAAATCAGCGCTTTGGGGTCACTTTGTTGTTTAGCAAAATCATCGGCTTCAAATTCATGTTTGCGTGACATGGCTGAAAATAGTGGGCTTATAAAATAAGTAAACACGGGTAAAACAAACATAAATAACATCAATGCGGTATGGGTAGAAGGTGTGGAAACGCCTAAGCTACTATAAAACCATGTGGCATTCATTAACATGTCGAGAATATAAAAGCCTGCGAGCGTCATTGCAATAGATAGACTCATTGATTTTTTAATATGGTTTCTACGAAAATGACCTAGCTCATGGGCTAGAACGGCTTCAACTTCATCTTCTGAGAGAGATTCAAGTAGAGTGTCGTAAAACACAATACGTTTATTGTTGCCAAAACCAGTGAAATAAGCGTTGCCATGTGCCGAGCGCTTAGAACCGTCCACCACAAAAACGCCTTTACTATTAAAGCCGCAACGCTCTAATAAAGCATCAATACGTGCTTTTAATGATTCATCAGGCAAGGGTGAAAATTTATTAAATAAGGGGGCAATAAAGGTTGGAAAGGCCCACATCATAAGTAACGTAAAAGCCGTCCATACACCCCATGCTTGAATCCACCACGTGTCTCCAGCTTTTAACATTAGCCATAAAATAGCCAAAATAAGTGGAATGCCGATAACCAGCATTAAGGCGGTGGATTTAACTAAATCACTGAGCCAGATTTTAAAGGTGAGTTTATTAAAGCCAAATTTTTCTTCTATGACAAAGGTGCTGTAAAGTGAAAAAGGTAAATCTATTATCGACATCAGCACAGTCATTGATAAGAGAACGGCAACACCAGTCCACAGTGGCGACAGTTGTTGAGCAAGCCACCATTGGTCTATTACGTTTAAGCCGCCGCCTAATGTCCAGAGCAATAGCCAAAGCGTTTCCCACGATAAGGTTAAGCGAGAAAAGCGTAATTTAGTGGTGCTGTAATTGGCCGCCTTTTGATGATCTTCTAGGCTGATTTTTTCTGCAAAGGCTTCTGGCACTGTGTTTTTGTGGGTATTGATGTGCGAGATTTGACGTTGATTTAACCACAGTCTAGCAATGATGCTGGCCGCTAAAAAAAGTAAAAAAACAGAGGTGAATGAGATCATAGTGCGTATATTGCAAAAAATTTACCCTATAATACTGCAAAATAAAGGACAAGGTGAGAAATTAAATGACGGTAGATGATAGTAATTTAATCTGGATCGACCTAGAAATGACTGGCTTAGAGCCTCAGCAAGATGAAATCATTGAAATAGCCGTCATTGTGACGGATAAAGATCTGAATGTATTAGCCGAAGGGCCTATGATCGCGATTCATCAATCTGATGATATTATGCAAGGCATGGATGAATGGAATACCACGCATCATGGCGACTCAGGTTTAACTCAGCGAGTTAAAGACAGTAAGCACACTATGCGTGATGCTGAATTAGAGACGATAGCGTTTTTAAAGTTGTGGGTCGCAGCAGGAAAATCGCCCATGTGTGGTAACAGCATCTGTCAAGATCGTCGCTTTATGGCTCGGTTGATGCCAGAGCTAGAGGCGTTTTTTCATTACCGAAATTTAGATGTCAGTACCTTAAAAGAGCTGGCCGCACGTTGGAAGCCTGAGTTATTAGATGGTTTTAAAAAGAAAGGTGCGCATTTAGCAATGGATGACATCCGTGAATCCATTGAAGAGATGATCTATTACAGGCAACATGCTTTAAAGATTTAGACGTTACTCTGGCTTATCTTTCGATGTGCTCAATATATTTTTCGTGCTCGGCAACATCAAATTGCATTTTTTCACCAATAAATTTATGGATTTTGTCTGAGCCTTCAAATTGAATGGCAATACCTACATTGCCGTGACATTCGATGGGTATTAAGGCTTCATTGCGATAAGTCATCTGGTTGTCTTTAACATCGGCACTTTTTATGATGCACGGGAAATCGGGTAAATTTTCATCGTCACAGATAGCGAGGTCTGCAACAATTAAAGAGCCGAAGCCCTGCCATTTAGTGTCACTTTCCGCGCCATCCATATTTTTGACAATAATGCCTTTTTCAATTTGAATGTCAGCTTGATCATTTGAGATGATGATGTTTTTTATAATCATGCCTTCGAATAACATAGTTCTAAAACTCATGTGTGCTCCTCAGCATTAAATTTAGAGTGTCATTATTTAGTTTTATGCCAAATTTAGTTAATTGCACTTCGTTGCAAGTAAGAAAATAAGGCATTTGTTTTTCTGGAAGTTAATTAATAAGTTAATTAACAGGTAGTTCTGCTCTAATTTCGTCTTTGTTATACCACCATTGTTTTGCTGTAATGGCATCTAAAATAATAGCGAGCTTCTCTAATAAACCTGAAATATCGTCCAGCTCATACATTTTTATCCATGTATCTAAAGTATCTTGATCTTTAATGCCGCGATGGCGCTCAGCGACCTTGGCGACAATTTGACCTGTTAAAAAGGTTAGGTTCTCCTGTTCTTGTTTTTCTGCTCGAGTCTCAGCAATGTAATGCGCCAACATGGCGGCTACCGCAGCGCCATCCGAATCATCAGGTGTTTCATCAATAATATGATGCAGTAAATTAACTGTAATGTTGGGGTCGACAGGAAATGTAATGGCTAACCAAATGCCATTGCCTAAGGCAATAATAGCGTCTTTCTCTTCGCAATTGTAAATCACATCGCAGGCATCAATGACCGAAAGCCATTGTTTTTGTTGGAGAAAAACAACTAAAGCTTTGTGCGACCAAGTGTGAGCCTCTGTTTTTTGGTCGAGCCCTAAATGACATTCTGCAATGTCGCATTCAAGTTTTGCTTTTTCAATTATGTCACAAGAATCTGGCAACTCTTTATAATGTAGCAGATGTTCTTCAAGCTCTTGTTCCAATGTTGTTTCTTGTGCGGTCACTTCTAAAACAGGGTTTTCATCAATTGAAAGGTTATGAAAAGGAGAGTCTTCGTGAGCCATAAGTTAAATGCTTTCTGTGTAAAATGATATTGTCGCATTGTTACTACAAAGGTCAAAGGAATTAGGTCATGATTCAATTTTGCGGTTGTATTATGTTAAATCATCATTTTGGGCTAAAGTATTAAAGTAAGTAGGTTTTCTGCCGATGTAAGCTGAAATAAATAACAAAAAATAAAAGGTAATGTTTTATGGATTTAGCCTCGTTAATAGGCATTATTTCGGGATTAGGATTAATTATTTCTGCCATCATTTTAGGTGGAGATGTGCATAATTTTATTAATGTTCCGGGTGCGATGATCGTATTGGGTGGCACTATGGCGGCCACATTGCTTACGTTTCAGTTTAAAGATGTGTGGACAGCATTTAATAGTGCTTATTTTGTCTTTACGTCGCCGAATCAAAACCCCCAAGATTTAATTAATACGATGATTAAATTAGGTACCATCAGTCGTCGAAAAGGTTTGCTGGCACTGGCAGATGTTAAAACAAGCTCACCATTTTTAAAACGAGTGTGTACCTTAATTGCCGATGCTGCGGATGAAGAAACTTTGCGTTCAGCGATGCGCACTGAAATTGAATCCATGCAGATGCGGCATTTTATTGTGCAAGACGTATTTAAGCGGATGGCTATGTACGCCCCATCGTTTGGCATGTTAGGAACATTGATCGGTTTAATTCAAATGTTATCGTTATTGGCTGAACCGGCGAGTTTGGGTCCAGCGATGGCAGTAGCCTTGCTAACAACATTTTACGGCTCTTTGTTGGCAACAGCTATATTTTTACCAATCGCGGGTAAGTTGCGTTCGCGAACTATGATTGAAGTCATGCATTTTGAGATTATTTTTCAGGGAGCAGTGAGTATTTTGCAGGATAATAATCCATTGTCGGTGTATGAAAAACTATCATCGTTTGTCCCAGCTAAAAAACGTAAACCAATGATTTCTACCAAGGGAATTAAATAGTGTCTTCCGAATTGCTAAAAATGGCCTTGGATGATATTGATAATGACGATGGCGGTAAGGCTTGGATAGTTACCTTTGCCGATATGATGACATTGATCCTGGTTTTTTTTATTTTGCTTTATACGATTTCTGAGTTAGAACAAAAAGCTTATAAGGCTAAAATCGCCTCAATAAATATTATTGATGGCGAAGGCACTCAAATGAGTGTTATCGACTACGCAACTCGAAAAGGGCGCAATCCCCAACCCGTGCGGTTGATTGAGGATTTATTGGGTTTAAATCCATCACCTAAGGTGATTGCAACACCTCCAAAGCCATCTGTCGTGGAGGAACTAGAGGGTATGATCGAAAGCACCGATCTTTCCGATAGTGTTGATATGGCGGTCGAAGGTGATGTTATTTTGATCTCTATTGATGGCCAGTTTGTTTTTGAATCATCAAAGGCTATATTGACAGAAGATGCTTTTATTATATTCTCGCAGCTAACCCATTTCTTTAAGCAGCACGCAGATTATAAAATTGCCATTCGAGGTCATACGGATGATCGCTCAATAGAGACGACCGCATTCCCATCAAATTGGGAGTTGTCTGCTGTCAGAGCAACAGCGGTGTTACGCTATTTTATTCGTCAAGGTATTGACCCAGAGAGAATGACCGCAACGGGTTATGCTGACTTTTTGCCTATTGCACCAAATAACACATTAGAAAACCGGGCTAAAAACAGGAGGGTTGAGTTTGTTCTGGAAAAAGAAAAAGATAATTGATGTTGAGTTACCTAAAAATCATGACGATCATCGTGATGCTTTTCGTATAGCGCCCGATAAAAGCCGTCCTGTGTTACTTGCGCTGGGCGGCAATAGTTTTCATGCTTTAAATATTAGCGGAACGGGCGTATGTATTCGTTCTCATAGCCTTAATGCAGGACAAAGTTTAGTGGGTACCATAAGCTTACCCAGTGAGGATAAGATTTTTTCAGTGTCTTTAAAAGTAGTGTCTAAGCAGAAAGATATGTGCCGTTGCGCATTTACTAAGATTCATCCAGAGGCAGAGGAGTTGCTGCATCACTATATCTTAGAGTTGCAAAAACGATACATTGTTATGAATAGTAGCCGATAAAGTGTTTTTTTTAGATTAAAATTGAGCTGAGTAACTGATAGCAGTTTCTAGTGTAATTCATTATAATTAAATTGTTCCTTTTCTGTAAATAAAGAAATCACTACCAATCGGATTTTCGGATAAAAAATGATTAAACAACAAACCTTAAAAAATGTCATACGAGCTATGGGCGTTGGCCTGCATACGGGAAATAAGGTTTATTTGACCTTACGCCCAGCCCCAGTTGACTCAGGTATTCGGTTTCGCAGAATTGATTTAGATGAACCAGTTGAGATTTTAGCGCGACCTGAAAAAGTAGGTGACACAATTTTATCAACGACACTTATACAGGATGGTGTTCGAGTATCAACAGTTGAACATTTGTTATCGGCTCTAGCAGGTTTAGGTATTGACAATGCATTTGTTGATTTGAGTGCGGCAGAAGTACCGATTATGGACGGCAGCGCAGGCCCTTTTGTGTTTTTAATTCAGTCAGCTGGCATCATAGAGCAAAATAAAGCTAAAAAATTCATCAGAATTATTAAAAAAATCGAAGTGGTTGACGGCGATAAGCGTGTTATGTTCGAACCCTTTGATGGTTTTAAAGTTAACTTTGAAATTGAATTTAATCACCCTATTTTTAAAGGTGAAAAGCAATCTGAAAGTATTGATTTTTCATCAACTTCGTTTGTCAAAGAAGTGAGTAGAGCCCGCACCTTCGGCTTTCAAAAGGATATAGAATATTTACGCTCTCAAAATCTTGCATTAGGTGGCAGTCAAGAGAATGCGATAGTGTTAGATGATTATCGAGTGTTAAATGAAGATGGTCTTCGTTATGAAAATGAATTCGTAAAACATAAGATTTTAGATTCAATTGGTGATTTATATCTTCTGGGGCATAGTTTAATTGGTAGTTTTTCGGGGTATAAGTCAGGGCATGCATTGAATAATAAATTATTATTGGCATTGATGGAAAAGCAAGATTGCTGGGAAGAAGTCACCTTTGAAGATAGTTCTAAAGTACCTATTATCTATGCTCAACCGACGGAAGCATTAGGCTAACCTTTATGGATATTATTTTTTTATCATCATCTAAAGGCAAAATCTGTTCTTTGGGTTTGTGCAACCCAATACATTATGTTTTTGCAATAGCGAGTATTACTTTGGTGATAGGCTTATCTGCTTATGTTGGTTATTCTTTTGGTGTCTCTCCAGACTATCAAGCAGAGATTGATGGTTGGAAAAAAGAAATTAATCAACAGAAAGACACCTTGGTTCATTTGCAGCAAGAAGCAGATGCAAATGTTGATGTGTTAAGTTCCCGTATTGGTTTAATTCAAGCTCATGTATTAAGACTTGATGCGCTAGGGCGACGAATTATGGAACTGTCAAACCTCGAAGGAGAGTTTAATTTTGAAGATATTCCGGCGGTAGGTGGGCCTATTGCTCAATTTTATGGGGCAGAAGATAATCTATTGTTGACGCAGAGCATAAATGAATTATCGTTAAAGCTGGCAAGTCGAGAAAAACAATTACTCATTTTGGAAGATCTGTTGCTTTATAATATTTCTGCTTCAGATATTCAGCCTTCAGGTCGCCCAATTACTAAAGGGTGGTTATCCTCCTATTACGGTATGAGAACACACCCTATCTCAGGTAAAAACGAAATGCATAAGGGTGTTGATTTCGCGGGTAAACGAGGTGATCCAGTCGTTTCAGTTGCAAAAGGAATTGTTGTTTTTGCAGGTAAAAAATATGGTTATGGCAATGTCGTAGATATCGAACATGGCAATAATTATATGACTCGTTATGCACATAACAGCAAAATATTGGTTTCAGTTGGCGAAAAAGTAGAGAAAAATGGACTAATTGCTGAAATTGGCTCGTCAGGACGATCTACAGGGCCACATGTTCATTTCGAAGTTTTAAAAAAAGGACGTCAAGTTAATCCTATTAAATTCATCAGGGCCTCTAAATAGAATAAGAGTTATGTAGCGAGTTTAATTTTTCGTTGCAATCCCTATATTGCTTTTAATTATCGTATTCATTCACATATCAACATAAATCTAAATTTACTATGTTTTCTAAAATTCTCCGTAAAATATTTGGCAGCCGTAACGATCGCTTTGTAAAACAATTACGCAAAAGAGTAGACGTTATTAATGCGTTAGAAGCGGATTTACAAAAATTATCTGATGCTGAGTTACAGCAAAAAACGATTGAATTTAAACAACGACTATCTGATGGTGAAACATTAGAAGACCTGATGGATGATGCCTTTTCAGTCTGTCGAGAGGCATCATTGCGCGTTTTACAAATGCGCCATTATGATGCTCAGCTGATTGGCGGCATGATTTTGCATGATAATAAAATCACCGAGATGAAAACAGGTGAAGGTAAAACCCTAGTTGCAACCTTAGCAATTTATCTAAATGCCTTATCAGGAAAAGGCGTTCATTTAGTGACGGTGAACGATTATCTTGCTGAGCGTGATGCCGCTTGGATGGGCAAGCTATATGGGTTTTTAGGCATGAGCACAGGTGTGGTATTGAGCACCATGAGTTATGATGAAAAACGTGAAGCGTACAAGGCTGATATTACGTACGGTACAAATAATCAATTTGGCTTTGATTATATGCACGATAATTTATCTTTTACCTTAGAAGAAAGGGTGCAAAGAGAGCTTAATTTTGCCATTGTCGATGAAGTCGATTCTATTCTTATTGACGAAGCAAGAACGCCACTTATTATTTCTGGGCAAGCCAACGATAGCTCAGACCTATATACCAAAGTTAATGTTCTCATTCCGTCTTTAATTAAGGTTGAGATTGAAACAGATGATGGCCCTGGGCCAGGTGATTTCACCATTGATGAAAAAACCAAGCAGGCTCATTTGACAGAACAAGGCCATGAGTCAATCGAAAAATTACTTATTGAAGCTGGCTTATTAAACGAAGGTGAAAGCCTTTACGACACGTCTAATATGATGTTAGTTCATCATTTGAATGCGGCACTAAGAGCGCATGCATTATATCAAAAAGATGTGGATTACCTGATTCAAGATGATCAAGTGGTTATTATTGATGAATTCACGGGTCGAACTATGACAGGACGTCGATGGTCAGAAGGCTTGCACCAAGCTATAGAAGCTAAAGAAGGCGTGAGTATTCAAAATGAGAACCAAACAATAGCGTCAATCTCATTCCAAAACTATTTTAGGCTCTATAACAAATTAGCGGGTATGACTGGTACAGCGGATACAGAAGCTTTTGAGTTTCAGCAAATTTATGCGTTAGAAGTTGTGGTAGTGCCCACTGAAAAGCCCATGAAACGGATTGATCATGGCGATTTAATCTATCTAACAGGCAATGAAAAATACGATGCTATTGTCGATGACATTCGCGGCTGTGCTGAGCGTAAGCAACCCGTTTTAGTCGGCACAACAACGGTAGAAACATCAGAATATTTATCGTCATTATTAAAAAAACATGACATTAAGCATGAGATATTAAATGCGAAGCAGCATGAGCGAGAAGCGGGCATTATTGCTGATGCAGGAAAACCAGGTAGCGTGACCATTGCGACAAATATGGCTGGCCGTGGCACAGATATTGTTTTAGGCGGCAATATTGAAATGGAGCTTAAAGAGTTAAGCAGTGATGATAATGAAAAACGCGATAGTCTAAATCAACAATGGAAAGAGCGCCACCAAGCTGTTTTAGATGCTGGGGGCTTACATATTATAGGTACTGAGCGTCACGAATCACGCCGCATTGATAATCAATTAAGAGGACGTTCTGGCCGACAAGGTGATGATGGCTCAACGCGGTTTTATTTGTCTATGGAAGATAATTTAATGCGTATCTTCGCCTCTGATAAGGTGTCTAATATTATGCAAAAATTAGGCATGGAAGAA
This sequence comes from uncultured Gammaproteobacteria bacterium, assembly GCA_964582255.1. Taxonomy (GTDB): domain Bacteria; phylum Pseudomonadota; class Gammaproteobacteria; genus CAYZQE01. The sequence goes on from CAZORZ010000010.1 coordinate 12,968, forward strand.
GGTGAAGCGATTGAACATCCTTGGGTAAGTAAAGCGATTGAAAATGCTCAGCGTAAAGTGGAAACACATAACTTTGATATGCGTAAACATTTATTAGAATACGATGATGTCGCCAACGATCAGCGTAAAGTCATTTATAAGCAGCGAGATGATTTATTACATGCTGATGAAATCTCTGATGCAATTTATGACATCCGTGATGAAGTCATCACCAATGTATTTTATCAATATCTTCCACCTGAAACATTA